>ONJI01000043.1 GCA_900318075.1 uncultured Bacillota bacterium
CTAGTGGTCCAGCTATAGAAAAAAGCGGCGATCTCGCTGCTGTTCTTTCTACATTAGAGCCAGGTGATGTTCTGTTTATTGATGAAATTCATAGGATACCTAGGTTCATTGAAGAAATTTTGTATTCAGCTATGGAGGATTTTAAATTAGACATTATAGTTGGATCGGATGCTTCTAGTAGAAGTATAAGTATTGATTTACCTTCTTTTACACTAGTTGGGGCTACTACTAGAGTTGGCGATTTAACTGGACCACTGCGTGATAGATTTGGGATAGTCGATAGACTTAATTTCTATACAGAGGATGAACTTACTCAGATAGTTATGCGTACTAGTAGAGTATTAAAATCACCTATTAACGAAAAAGCAGCTCATGAGCTTGCAAGACGTAGTAGAGGAACACCGCGAATTGCTAATAGACTATTTAAAAGAGTACGTGATTTTGCTTTAGTTGGTGGAAAGAGTGAGATTGATTTAGAGATAACTAAAATGGCTTTAGAAAAAATGAAAGTAGATGAATATGGACTTGATGCAACAGATTATAATTTGCTTAATGCCATAATTGATAAATTTAATGGTGGTCCAGTCGGTATTGATGCACTAGCTTCTAGTATTGGTGAAGAGGCGTCAACGATAGAAGATGTTTATGAACCATATTTGCTGCAAAATGGTTTTATGAAAAGAACAAGTAGAGGTAGAATGGTTACAGAGAAGACTTATAAATATTTAAATAAGAAAATTAATGATACACTTTTTTAAGGATGTGAGTTATGAAAGTAGAAGATTTTGATTATGATTTACCAAAGGACTTAATTGCCCAAACGCCGCTTTTAAAGCGTGATTCTTCACGTCTTTTAGTTCTGGATAAAAATACAGGTGAAATTGAACATAAAAATTTTTCAGATATTATAGAGTATTTAGATGAAGGCGATACTTTAGTTTTAAATGATACTAAGGTAATTCCTGCAAGGCTTATAGGCGAAAAAGAGGATACTAAAGCGGTAATTGAAGTACTTATGCTAAGGGATGAAGGTAATGATATTTGGGAGTGCTTAGCTAAACCAGCCAAAAGAGTTAAAATTGGAACTGTTATTAATTTCGGAAATAAGCTAAAAGCTGAATGCGTACATATAGGTGAAGATGGTATAAGAAAATTCAAACTTATTTATGAGGGCATTTTATATGAAATATTAGATGAACTTGGAGAAATGCCTCTTCCACCATATATTCACGAGAAATTAAGTGATAAGGATCGTTACCAGACAGTGTATGCTAAAAATGTAGGTAGCGCGGCAGCGCCAACGGCAGGGCTTCATTTTACTGAAGAGTTACTTAAAAAAATAAAGGAAAAAGGCGTAAATATTGCATATATAACTTTACATGTTGGCCTTGGAACATTTAGACCTGTTGCCGTAGAAAATGTAGATGATCATAAAATGCATAGTGAATTTTATGTTATGAGTGAAGAAGTCGCTAATTTACTAAATGAGACAAAGGAAAGAGGCAATAAAATAGTTAGTGTTGGAACGACTTCAACTAGAACTTTAGAGACAGTTATGAATTTATATGGAAAGTTTAAAGGATGTTCTGGTTTTACTGATATATTTATTTATCCAGGGTATAATTTTAAAGGTATAGACAGGCTAATTACTAATTTCCATCTTCCAAAATCTACTTTAGTTATGCTTGTGTCAGCACTTGCTGGAAGAGAAAATATATTAAATGCTTATAATGAAGCTATAAAAGAAAAGTATAGATTTTTCTCTTTTGGAGATGCGATGTTTATAAAATAATGTGTGTTATTCACACATTTTTTGTTATATTATAAATTTGACATTATTTTGATTTAATATAAAATATTTATTTGAATTTTGTGGTTATGTTATAATTATATTGTAACAAGGGGTGATAATATGGTAATTGTAATTACTGGACCTACGGCGACAGGAAAGTCTGATCTTGGAATATTTCTGGCCAAAAAATTAAATGGTGAAATTATTAATGCGGATAGTACGCAAATATATAAAGGTATGAATATTGCAACTAATAAAGTAAAGGATACTGAAGGTGTTATTCATCATCTTTTTGATGAGAAAAGTTTATTAGAGGAATATACTGTATTTGATTATCAGAGAGATGCGAGAAAGATAATCGATGATATTTTATCAAGAGGTAAAACGCCAATTTTAGTTGGAGGAACGGGTCTTTATATAAATGCGGCCTTATTTGATTATAAGTTCGAAGACAAACTTCATGATGAATATGATGAATATAGTAATGATGATCTTTACGATATGCTATTAAAAGTTGATCCTAATACAAATATTCATCTAAATAATAGAGTTAGAGTAATAAGTGCTCTTAATTATTATAATGCTAATGGAAGACCTTATAGCGAAAAGGAAAAAGATAATGTGCTTCTTTATGATACTTTATTTATTGGACTAACTACTGATAGAGAAGTTTTATATTATAAAATTAATCAACGGGTAGATAAAATGGTGGAAGAAGGTCTAGTAAAAGAAGCCAAGGATTTATATGATCTAGGTATTAGATCTAAAGCGGTGATGACACCAATTGGCCTTAAAGAGTTATTTGAATATTTTGATGGTGAGGTGTCTTTAGAAAAAGCGATAGAAAAAATTAAGACAAAAAGTAGAAAGTATGCAAAAAGACAATATACTTGGTTTAACAATCAGATGCCACTTGTATGGTTTAAGACGAATTATGAAAATTTTGCCAAAACGGAGGAAGAAGTTTTAGATTATATTAAAAGTAATGGCCATTTTAGCTAAAATGTGTTATAATTAATGTGTTTTGAAAAGCTATGACTGAGAAGTAGTAATAAAAGTAATTATTGATAGAGAGCTAGTGGCTGGTGGAAACTAGTAATAATCTTTTATGAATTCACCTTGGGAGCTATAATTTATATTATCGGTAACGCGTTATAGTTTTAAGGTAAGTTTATACTTATAAAATAAGGTGGTACCACGTAAATCACGTCCTTAAATAGGATGTGATTTTTTATTTTTAAGGAGGGATAATATGGAAAAGATATTAGATGAATTAAAAAATGATTTAGAAGAGATTAAAAATGTTCAGATTCTAAGTGAACTTAAGGCTAAATATTTGGGTAAAAAAGGTAGTATAAGTGCGCTTTCTTCTAAAATTAAAGATATGAGTGCTGAAGAAAAGAAAAATTTTGGAGCTACTTTAAATAAAATTAAAAATGAAGCTATGAGTTTAATCGACAGCAAAAGGAAAGAAATAGAAGATGAAATTTTAAACAAAAAACTTGAAAATGAAAGTATAGATATAAGTTTGCCAAGTACAAAGGTTCCAGTTGGAGCGCCTAATATTTTGGAAAAGATTATTGAAGAAATAGAAGAACTTTTAATCAGCATGGGATATGATGTAGTTGATGGGCCGGAAATTGAGGAGGATAAATATAATTTTGAACTTTTAAATATTCCAAAGGGTCATCCGGCTAGGGATGCCCAAGATACTTTTTATTTAAAGAATGAAGAAATTTTACTTCGTAGTCAAACTTCACCAGTTCAAATTAGAACGATGCTTAAAGGAAAAGGGCAGGAACCGATTAGAATGATTTGCCCTGGTAAGACCTATAGAAGAGATAATGATGATGCGACACATTCTCATTAATTTATGCAGATAGAGGGGCTTTTAGTTGATAGAAAGGTAAGTCTATCTGATTTAAAAGGAACTTTTGATGTCATTGCTAAAAAATTATTTGGTGAGGATACAGAAACGAGATTTAGACCTAGTTATTATCAGTTTACAGAACCTTCTGTTGAGATGGATGTCAGCTGTCATCACTGTAAAGGTAAGGGATGTGCAATTTGTAAAAATACTGGCTGGATTACTGTATCTGGAGCGGGTATGGTACATCCAAATGTTTTAAAAAATTGTGGTTATGATCCTAAACAGTGGCAAGGCTTTGCTTTTGGCTTTGGAGCTGAAAGGTTAGCAATGGTCAAGTATAATATAGATGATTTAAGAGTTTTTTATACTAATAATATAAATGAAATGAAAGCTTTCGACAGAAAGGAGGCAGAGTAATGATAGACTTAGAATGGGTTAAAGATTATATAGATATTAGTGATCAAGATTTAAAAGAACTTGCAGTTAAGATAACTAAAGCTGGTATCAATATCGAAAAAGTAATTACTAATCATATTGATGGATTAGTGATTGGAGAAGTTTTAGAGTGTGAAATGCATCCAGATTCAGATCACTTACATGTTTGCAAGGTCAATGTTGGAAATGAAACTTTACAAATCGTATGTGGAGCTTCTAATGTAAGGAAGGGTTTGAAGGTCATTGTAGCACTTCCTGGAGCAGTGCTTCCTGGCGACTTTGAAATTAAGAAAAGTAAAATACGTGGAGTAGAGTCTAGTGGGATGATTTGTGCTTTATTTGAACTTGGTTTAGAGAAAAAAACTGAAGAAACTTATAATAAAGGGATAGAAGAATTACCTAGCGATGCTAAAGTCGGTGAAGATCCTATAAAGTATTTGGGATTAGATAATACTTTGTATGAACTTGATATTCATAAGCACCGTAATAATGACTGTTATTATCATATTGGCTTTGCCTATGAGATTGCAGCTATTTTAAATCGTAAAGTAACTTTACCTGATGATAAAACGAATCCTATTAAAGATGATATAAAAGATCATTTTAGTTTAAAAGTTGAAACAGATAAATGTCCTTATTATTTAGCTAAAATGGTTAGAGGTATAAAAATTGGAGAAAGTCCTGATTTTATTAAAAGAAGACTAAATGCTTATGGTATGAGAAGTATTAACAATGTTGTTGATATTTCTAACTATGTGATGCTTGAATATGGTCAGCCTCTTCATTTCTTTGACAAAGATACTTTGGGTGATAAGATTTTAGTTAGAGATGCTAAAGAAGGAGAAGAAATAGTAACATTAGACGGAATTAATAGAACTCTTCATTCATCAGATATTGTTATTACAGATGGCAAAAAACCAGTGTGTGTAGCTGGTGTTATGGGCGGTGAAAACACTGAGGTTACGGAAAATACTAAAGACATTTTAATTGAAAGTGCAATATTTGATAGTGTGAGTATTAGATATACAGCAGCTAATTTAAATCTAAAAAGTGAAGCTTCAATTCGCTATGGCAAGGGTTTGAGTTATGAATATACTATGAAGGCTATTGAAAGAGCTTGTCATCTACTTGAAAAGTATGCAGGTGCTACAGTTCTTTCAGGAACCATATGTCATGATAAAATCGATAAAACGCCAAAAGTACTTACATTTACTGTCGAAGAAATAAATGATATGCTTGGAATTACGCTTACAAATGAGGATGTAAAAGTAGAATTAGGACGTTTAGATTTTCCGTTTGAATTTAAAGATGGTAAATTTATAACGACTATTCCAACTAGAAGACTTGATGTTGAGCCAAATGTTAATGATATTGCTGAAGAGGTTGGAAGACTTTATGGTTATCACAATTTAGTTTCAACGTTACCAAATGTCAAGGTTCGAAAAGGAGAATATATTGGTGATGTTAAATATCGTAAAATGGTTTCTAAGCGTTTGAGATGTCTAGGACTTAATGAGTGCAAGACTTATACTTTAGTTTCACCGGAAATGGCGAAAATGTTTAAGTATGATGGAAGAATAAACGTAAGTTTACCTAATCCATTAAGTTTAGATAAATCAGTTATAAGAACAACATTAATCCCTTCACTTTTAAATGTATATGATTATAATAAAGCCCGTAAAATTAATGATGTTATGCTTTATGAAATAAGTAAAACATATAATGAAAGTTATAAAGAAGAAAGTAAAATTTCAATACTTATGGAAGGTAATTATATATTAAATGAGTGGAATGGTACTAAAGTAAAAGGTGATTTTTATCTTATAAAAGGCATTATAGAAAATATTTTAGATTATTTAGGTTTTAAAAATCGATATACCTTTGAAAAACAAACGTTAGCTGATATGCATCCTGGAATAAGTGCCTCTATTATGCTAGATAGAAAGCAAATTGGAATAGTAGGTAGGGTTCATCCATCTATTTGTAAAGATGATGTTTATGTTGCTGAGATTTCACTAAATGCTTTAATGGCAGATGTTAAGCCTCTTAAGTTTAAAGCCTCATCAAAATATCCGGGTGTTAAGAAAGATTTAGCGTTTATTGTAAGTAAGGATATGCCATCTTCAGAGTTAGAATCAGTTATTAAAAAAGCTGGTGGAAGACTTCTTGAAAGTATAAATGTTTTTGATGTTTATACTGGAGATAATGTTAAGAAAGATGAAAAATCTATTGCATATTCTCTTACTTTTTCCTCTGATGATAGAACTTTAAGTGAAGAAGAAGTAATGGAAGTATTTAATAATATAATTTCTAAGTGTGAAAGCAAGTTAGGCGCTAGACTTAGAGATAAATAGTCAACATTTATTGACAAAGTACATAAAATATAATAAAATGTTTATATGAGGAGATGTGAAGTTTTCATCTCTTCATATCTGGGTCTATAGCCAAGTGGTAAGGCGTGGGACTGCAACTCCCTGATCGTTGGTTCAAATCCGACTAGGCCCTCCAATTAAAAATAAAAGACTTGTACATATTGTATGAGTCTTTTTTTGTATAAACTCCCATGTTTCAGCTTGGGAGAATACATTGACTATCCTACTTTTTTAAAAATTTCAATCTATTTAATAAAAACGAAATTGAAAAAGCCATCAAGCATATTAATGATGAGATGGATGAATATGTTGAAGAATTTTATGATAATAAAAAAGATAAAGAAAAAGGCGATGGCTTTGAATTTTAGCTATCGTCTTTAAACTAACGACTTATTAGAATTATAACTTGATTCCACTATTAGACATTAGTTGTTGTCTAGTTGCAAATAATTGTGCAGTTTCTGGATCTTTAGTATTCCAATTTTGTACCATTTGTCCTGAAATAACTTCACTCATCGGAAGTAATCTTGCTTCTAATTCTTCTGGTATTATTGGATAATAATTTCTGCCTTGTTGAACAAGCAAAGTTAAATCATCTTGACTATTGATTTTCATTTCTTCCATATAAGTTGCAACTCTATTATGATATGCTTGTGCTAAAGTTGATTCGTCAACTTGAACACCAACAGATGCTAAAATTGGATTTAAGAACAATAAATCACTTTTTACTTCATTCCATCCAATTAATTCCAATGGTGCATATTGTCTTAATTGTTCTCTATCAACTTTTTTGTTAAAAGTTTTCTCACTAGAATTATCAACAACCCAACCATCATGAATAGTAGATAATACTCCTAATTTTTGTTCTTCAGAGAATCCTTGCATTTTTTCTCTAACTATTCCAAATATTTCAGCATTTTCTGGTCCGTTAATTACAGCTTCAAAAAATTTAGCTGTTTCTTCCTCGTTTAAACCAATTTGTTTTGCAATACCTACAACTGCGTGTTTCATTGATCCCATTGCATAAACTTGACCTTCAAGTTCTTGAACAGATTCAGTTTGAATTTTAGC
>ONJI01000012.1 GCA_900318075.1 uncultured Bacillota bacterium
ATTTCTAAATGGCAGGGGAAGCAGGATTTGAACCCACGACATTCGGTTTTGGAGACCGACGTTCTACCAGCTGAACTATTCCCCTAAAAAATTACAGTTCAATTATAACATATTATTAAATTTTATTCAATAACTAATGCTTATTTCATATAATGTAATGGTGATTAAACTATGATAATACAATATTCAACCAAGGAAAAAGAACTGCTTGCTCGAATCATGAGAGCAGAAGCCATTGGTGAAGGTGATTTAGGAATGTTAATGGTAGGAAATGTCGTTGTTAATAGAGTTTTAGCTAACTGCCTTACTTTTACAAACACCAAAAACATTACTGAAGTACTATATCAAAATCCTGGTGGTTTTTCAGGCATTGATAGCCCTTTATTTTTTAGTAATCCAACGACAACTGAACAAAAACTCGCCGAAAGAATTTTGAGAGGTGAATACTACTATCCAGCCACAAATGCTCTATGGTTTTATGCTCCAAAGACAAATGAAAGCTGCAAAAATACCTGGTGGGGCCAATACAACAGCGGGAGATACAAAAGTCACTGTTTCTATGTGCCTGCCGAAGGAGAATGTCAAGAAATAAGATAAAGGAGACTACTACTAGTCTCCTATTTTATGTGTTAATTTTAAAGTTAATTCTTTTTCTTTATCATTTCTATAAACAGTTAGTTTAACACTGTCACCAATACTATGCTTATAAAGCAGATACTTTAAGTGAGCTGAACTCTTGATTACAGTTCCATCTACTTTTGTGATAATATCATTTTGTTCAAGCCCTGCTGCTTCAGCATCAGAACCACTTTGAACATAGTTAACAATAACACCACTTTTTATATTATTATTGAGATTTCTACCAATAAATGAAGCATTAGATACATCATATGATGATATTCCGATTAGTGGTCTTTCTATTGTTTCACCATTTTCAAGTTTGCTGACCTGTGACATAGCAACCTCAATTGGAATAGCAAAGCCCATACCTTCAATTGAACTTTCCACAAGTTTTACAGAATTCACACCTATAACTTCACCATTTATATTGACAAGTGGTCCACCACTATTTCCAGGATTTATAGATGCATCTATTTGAATAGCCTCCATCATATAACTAGTACCATTATTTTCAACAGTAATTTCTCTATTTTCTCCAGATATAATTCCTTTAGTGACTGTTCCTGCGTAATCAGTACTTACAGGTGTTCCAACAGTAAATACAGTATCGCCTATTTTTGATTTTACGCTATCACCTATTTCAGCAACACCAAGAACTTTTTTAGAATCAATAGATACTATTGCTATATCCATATAACTGTCAGTTCCTAAAACAGTTGCTGAAACTTCTTCGCCAGAACTCAAAGTTACTTTTATTTCTGTTGCACCTTCAACAACATGATTATTGGTCATAATATAACCATTTTTACCATCTTTTTTATAGACAAAACCAGATCCATATCCATTAAGTCTACCATTTTTATAGTTGCTGATAACAACAACTGAATCATATACTTTCTGAATTGATTCATTTATTGAATCTTGCTCAGTAACCGTTACATTTTTTTTGATAAGTGATGCCGCAGAATTACTAGAATTTTTTGCACCATACATACTCATCACATAATAAGTTCCTGTTACTCCAAAACATAAAACTACTATAATAACTACTATATTTATTATTTTTTCACGCATAAATTCCTCCTAATCTAATTCCTTTATTTTATACCAATTGCCAGGAAAACCAATCCTATTTAAAATACTCTCTAATGGAACAACATCCACTTTTTCATCCAATAGTTCAACTTCATGGTTAATTTCATCAATCATTTCGTTAAATTCTTCTTTGCTAAGCATTTGTTTTAAAATAATAACTAAACTAAATAAATCGTTTTTACCAAAAATATACTCATCTAAATCCTTTGGAATGTTTAAAGACTCATGATAGATAGTATCAGGAATAACGCGCTGCGTCCTATGATCATACAAAATATCCTCATGTGCACACACATTTCTAAAATTAGAAAGAAGTGCCAAGTAGACAGCCATCGTTGAAATATCTATACCATAAGGTTTTGCTATTTCTTCTTTATCCTCATACTTTAAAATGTCAAAAAATTCTGACATTATTCCAAAAGACAAGACTTTAACAAGAATCCATAAAGGAATATATCCATAATTATTTATATAATGATAAGTTGCCGTATGTTTGCTGCCATTAATTCTAATCTGCCTTTTTACTTTTCTCAAAACATCATGAACTTGCCTTATCTGCATAATGTCAGAAGAAAAATTAGAGGGTTCTAGATACTCCTTTTCCTTAACACCATATTTCTTAGATAATTGATAACTCATTATAGACTTAATATTATTCTCAACAATTAAAATATTTTTAAAAAAAGTATTTCGAATTCTTCTATCGAAGACAAAAGTTGCATAAAGTTCTTCAAAAGTCGTCCCCTCTAAATAGATATCCTTGTTACCTTTAATTGTAAAAAGATGACGGTAACCACTTATGAAAAAATAATTTTCTCTAAACAAAATTTGTCTTGTTTTTTCATCATCCTTTATAACAAGTCCTTTACTTCTTAAAATATCTATTTGTTCATCTAAAGTCCTAAATGTTTTATTGGTCATACTATCACCTATTATCCATTATAACACATATTTTGTGTTATAGATATGTTTTTATTGTGTGATATTATGTGATAGCTAACTTTCAAAATACCTGCTTACACTATTTTTAATTACATTTGCAAGTTTGTTTTGATATGTTTCATTAGTAAGCAATGCTCTTTCGCTAGCATTAGATAAAAAGCCAACTTCAAGTAATACTCCAGGTCTATTAACTCTTCTCTGTAAATATTTTGTGCTGTTTTCTTTATAATCACGATTTGTATTTAAATGTTTTTTAAATTCATCTTGAAAGATAGAAGCAATCTTTTCATTTTCAGGATTAATAGTATCATAATAGACTTCAGCTCCGTGAAGTAATCCACTATCATCTGCATTTAAATGGATAGAAAGATATAAATCGCATTTTGATTTATTAATTATATTAGCTCTTCTAGACAAATCACTGCGTTTTCTATTCCAAGCATTAGAAACAGAAAGGTCATAATCACCATACCTTGTCAAATAAACGACAGCTCCTTCTTCTTTTAAAACCTTCATAACTTTTTTACTTATTTCTAAATTGAGATCAGATTCTTTATAGTTTTTATAATAAGCTCCGCTATCTGCCCCTCCATGTCCTGGATCTAAATAGATAACCTTTGATAAAAGAGGAAGACTTTTATCTTTTGCAATAACACTATTAAAAAGACAAATCACTATAGAAAGTATAATTATCATAATAACCTTATACTTGTTCACTAAAACCACCTATTTAAATATATGTTTATAAAACTCAAAAAGACAAGATAAATCTTGTCTAAACCAAATAACCAATTACAACTAACTGTTTATCGTCATCTTTACAAGTTATCATTGTAATTGTTGTTTTATTTTTATCCCTTTTGACTGCAACCTTTCCAGTTTTGATTACATCATATATTTTAGATACTCTATACGTATATTTTTTATCATTGTAATTGATATTTACCTCATCACCAATTTGTAATTTGTGTAAATTGTGAAAATAGGATATAAGACTGTATCCATTATGAGCAGCTAATATAAAATTACCATTTATAACATCTGGCATATCAGAATTTTTTAATATTTCTATATTTTTATCCACAGTATTTAACTTTGAATTCAAGCTATATAAAGGACGATTTAACCCTATTTTAGAAATAATAATCCTAGCTAAATATGTCTCTTCACTTGTGTAAGTACGTTCAGTTTTCTCTAGTATACTTTCTTTAATGTCAACTTTAGAATACATATAATTATTGTCACTATTTACAACATCACTTTTAGAAACAGAAGGTGAATATCCAAAGTAGAAGAAACCTAAAAATATCAAAAAAATAATCTTAATGAACTTTAACTGCACCAATAATCATTCCTATACCAGAAATCATCATAACTAAAGCGCTTCCCGCACCCGTGTTAATACCAGTATTTGGAACTTCAATAATTTCCTCAGGTTCTTCCATATTACCGATAAAAAAATTAGTACTTTTATCCATAGTAATTCTAAGAGCGGCAAGTTTTTGAGAATTTCCTTTGCTGTAAATAAGCAACGACTCTTTGTCATAATACTTTCTAGTCAGTATAATTTCCTCATCTGGAACCTTCTCATCACTTAATTTTATTTTTAAAGTATTACCATCTTTAACTATTTCATGATTATTACTCTTAGATATTTCATAATAATCTAAAACATTATTTTCATCTGTCAAAATGATTTCTCGGCCAACATAATCAGTAACTGTTTTTGATGAAAAACTAGGCATTAAAGAATGAGAATTTACCAAATTTAATATTTCATTTTTTTCTTTACTGATATCAATTACAGACCCTCCTAAATTTTTCTCAGTAGTCCATATAACTTCAATATCAGGTCGTACAGCTTTCCAAATAAGCTCCTGAGCTGCTATATAGTAATAGCTAGTATTATGCCCAGGATATTCATAACCATAATAACCAATTTTTTCAATATATTCCTTTAATTCATCTGAAAGATTTGTAACACTCCAATCAGTATGAATTTCATAAAGCTTTTCATTAATAGCTACCCCGGGTTCAATACAATATGCAACCCTATCTTGCATTTGAAAAAAAGTAACTATATTAGATTTTAGTTCTCCATTAATTTTTTGATTATAAGCAATTCCTTGAAGCTTATTATAAGTGATTTTGGTTTCCTCTGCATAAACAGGTCTTATACAAACAAAAAGGGATAAAAACATAACTGCATAAACAAATTTTTTCATGTGTCTCCTTTCTGCCCCTCTATAGAATATATACTAGAAAAATTCACCATTTCCTTTTTATTTTTAAATTTTTTTTAATTTTTATGAAAATAATTCCTTATATACAAAAAAATTCTAATTTTTTTTAGAATTTTTTAATAAAAATAAAGAAAAACAAACTATATAACACATCACTTAAATAATATATTATTCAAACAAACTAAATGGATACCTTTTAGGCATTGGAAGCGAAAAATGCATCTTTTCTTTAGTCACCGGATGCATAAATTCTATTTCTTTTGCAAATAAAGCTATATTATCTTTTTTTGTTTTAGGGTTATATTTCTGATCACCATAAAGAGGAAAACCCCTAGACGAAAATTGAACTCTTATTTGATGACTCCTACCTGTTTTTAAATTAATATTAACTAAAGACATTCCATTCTTATATTCCATTAGTTTATAATCAAGCTCAGCTCTTTTTCCATTTTCAGAAACCCTAGTAATATTCATTTTGTAATCTTTCTCAAGCATATCAACAAAAGTTCCACAATTATTTACCTTTCCTTGAATCACAGCTACATAAGTCTTTTTAAATTCATGCTTAACAATTTGACTAGAAAGTCTCTTAGCAGCTTTACTAGTTTTTGCAAAAACCATAATTCCTGAAACTGGTCTATCAAGTCTATGAACTAATCCTAAATAAACATTGCTAGGCTTATTATACTTTTCTTTTATATAGCTTTTAAGCATTGTTAAAAAATCCATATCACCACTACTGTCTGCCTGAACCGGAATATTGACCGGCTTCTCTACTATAAGTAAATGATTATCTTCATAAATAACATTAATCATTGGATTCCCATCTTCCATATATTCCGCATGGCAACACTAAGTTATTTTTACTTACCTTAAGACCTACTTCACCAGAATCAACCTTACCATTAGGATATATTGGCAACATCATTGTCTTAAGCATATTAGCCAAAACAATATTAGAAATGCCTGTTGTATAAGAATTTATAAGTAAAAATAGGGGTTTATCGCTCATTATTTTTAGACACTCTTCTAATAGAAAAGTCATATTCTTCTCAAACTTCCATACTTCTTTATTAGGTCCTCTACCATAACTTGGAGGATCCATAACAATCGCATCATATTTGTTACCTCGCCTAAATTCTCGTTGGACAAATTTAACTACATCATCGACAATAAATCTTATATTAGCCTCATCAAGGCCACATAAATGCTTGTTTTCTTTAGCCCACTCAGTCATACCACGAGATGCATCAACCTGAACTACAGAAGCACCAGCTTTTGCACAAGCCATGCTAGCTGCACCCGTATAAGCGAATAAATTAAGCACCTTTATTTTTCTTCCAGAATTTCTAATCTTATCCATCATAAAATTCCAATTAGTTGCCTGTTCAGGAAATAAACCCGTATGTTTAAAATTAGTAGGAGTTACTTTAAAAGTTAAATCTTTAAATTTAACCGTCCAAAATTCAGGAAGTTTAGTTTTAAAATCCCAATACCCACCGCCTTTATCAGAACGGTGATAAAAACCATCTACCTTATTCCAATTATCATCAAAATCTATACTCCACATAGCTTGCGGATCAGGTCTTCTTAAAATCACATTTCCCCATCTTTCAAGCTTTTCACCGTTACCAGCATCTACGCATTCATATGAATCCCACTCGCTAATTCTAAGCATAAAATCACCTACAAACATTATATCATTATAAAGAAAAAAGTCCAAGAAACTTGGACCAAAAGGAAGAAGATGCTTTAAATTGAATTTAGCGCTATAGCTAGCCCCTACTTTGCATCCTCCCTTATGATACAATTATATGCACACTTTTAAAAATAAACAATAGGGTTTTAAAAAATAATCGCCACTTTACATCAATTTTTACACAAAATAAAATTATTAACAATAATTTAGACATAAATAATTATTTAATTATAGTATTCCTGACAAATACATATTAATATTACTAATTATAATCAGATATAAAAAATCCACCTAGCTAATTTAGGTGGAAATATAAACTATTAAAAGGTCTCCCTATTTTCATTCTGTTAACTTCTTACCATAATTTTTAAATATAAATAAGGTTCATTATTTAGTCAAAACTTTTTTATTCCAACTTTTTTGATTACATTTTGGACACTTCATATATCTAGTCCTTCCCATATGTGGTGCCCAAAATACGCTTTGATATGTTGGAACATATTTGTAATGACACTTACCACATTCATAATATCCTGCAGTTTGTTCAATCTTTATAGCATTACCTACACCAAACGCAAGTATTATGCCTCCTGCAACTATAAGTAATATTCTTAACCAAGTTCCCATTTCTACATATGATGCTACAAATATTAGTATTAGAAATGTTATACTAGCAGTAAATCCAATTACATATTCAAGTGCCAACAATTGCTTATCCTTTTCTTCTTTTAGTTTTGCCATCTCAAGCAAATTTTCTTCTAACTTCTTTTCGTTATCTTTCATATCTACTATTTCGCCACTAAATAGATCATTGATAGAAATATTTAATAATTTACAAAGTTCAGGCATTGTTCCAGAATCTGGTAAACAGTACCCATTTTCCCATTTTGATATAGCTCTATCTGTTATATTTAATCTTTCTGCTATATCATTTTGAGTAAGTTTTTGTTCTTTTCTTTTTTCTTGAATAAATTTTCCTATTTTAATTTGATCCATATAGCTTTCTCCTTTCATGACTTAATCATATCTTATATTATAATATTTTAACATGAACTAAAAGTTGAGTTTAATACACTTCATAATACCTAAGTATTTTTCTTCTACATTTTAATTCTTTTCATTTTATAAATAAAACACTTATTTACTACAATTATACAAAATACGTTTTAAATAAATCAAGCGTTTTCCTTTCAAGAATATAAAGTAGCTGGTTGCCACCTTTATTTTTTATTATACTCATTATATTTATTATAATATTTATACATAGGTATATTTTAAATAGAAATTAAAAGCATCTGATTTCAACTTAGTTGATTTCAGATGCTATCAGTAGGGATTACGTCAGATTCCAACAATCAAACGCATTTTCTTATTGTATGAAGTCTCCTTCACCAATACACACTATATCATAAATTTTTATCAAGCAATATGCATTCTTAACAATATCTTAGTATTTTTTTTACATATTTTATAATTTTTAATACAATTTATAAAAACATTGTAATATCTTAAACTAACTATATTACGAACACTTTTCTACTCATAGCCTACGACGCTATAAAAGTTCAAAAACCAATTTTTTAGACATAAAAAAAGCTCGTAAATACGGGCTTTTTGAAACATTGAAATAAGTATTTCCTATCTCTTACTAAATTGTGGAGCTCTACGTGCACCCTTAAGTCCAGGTTTCTTTCTTTCCTTAGCTCTAGGATCACGAGTAACAAAGCCAGCTCTTTTTAATGTTTTACGGTAGCTATCTTCTTTACCCTCATTTTCTTTGTCATATTCAAGTAAAGCTCTAGTAATACCTAAACGGATTGCACCAGTTTGACCAGTAAAACCTCCGCCGTTAACTTTAACAGTAATATCAAATGTATTCTCATTATTTGTTGCAACTAAAGGTTGCATTAAATCCATTATATTAGTTTCATAAGGGAAAAACTCTCTAACATCTCTGCCATTAACAGTAATATTTCCTTTACCAGGAACCATTACAACTTGAGCGATAGACGCTTTCCTTCTACCTGTTCCTTTAAAAACTCTCTCAGTCATTTAAACCCTCCTAGTCCACTTTAAGCTCAACTGGTTTTTGAGCACTATGTGGATGATCTCCTTCTGCATATACAAATAATTTTTTATACATTTGTCTTCCTAGTCTTCCCTTTGGAAGCATACCTTTTACTGCTCTTTCAATCATTTCAACTGGATAATTTTCAACCATTTCTTTAGCAGTTCTTTCTCTAAGACCTCCAGTATATCTACTGTGGTTATAATAAATTTTGTTATTTAACTTGTTGCCAGTTAATAATACTTTACCAGCATTAATAACAATAACAAAATCTCCTCCATCAACGTGAGGTGTGTAAGTAGGTTTATGTTTTCCTCTTAAAACATTAGCTACTTTGGTTGCTAGTCGACCTAAAGTTTGTCCTTCAGCATCAACAACATACCAATTTCTAGCAACGTCTTCTTTCCTTTGCATGTATGTTTTCATATTTTTTTCCTTTCTCCTTATCATTCGTAAGTTGTCCCAAGACTTACTCATGTGGGATAAATAAATGTACCAGTATTAATTATATTAAAATCGTTCAAAAAAGTCAACAAAAATATAGTATTTTCCATATACTTTTAAATCAAAAAACATAATATTTATCTTTTTTTTGACATTTGCTTAATCGCATCAGATTATTTGTCAAAATCATTACCTTTAAATCTAATATAAAACATCTTTTAAATATAAACCTTCTGAGCTAGCCGTTTTACCAGCTTTAGTTCTATCTTTTGCTGCAAGTATTTCTATTATATCCTCACTTTTTCTTTTACCCTCACCTATTTCTAATAAAACTCCAATCATATTTCTAACTTGATAACGTAAAAAACCCGTTCCCAAAAAACTAATAGTTACTTTGTTTACATTTTTCAAATCTCTTATTAAGTTAGTCTGGACAATCGTTCTTACATAATCATCCTTTTCCTCATCTGTCTTAGCAAAAGATTTAAAATCATGTGTACCCTCCAAATGCTTTAACGCTCTTTCCATTTCAACCACATCAAGGTGCTTATTATACTGATAAACATAATCCTTTTCAATTGGGTTATATTCTCCCATATTAATTATATAGATGTATTCTTTAGCTTTAACATTAAATCTCGCATGGAAGTCTTCAGGTACAATTTCAATATTTTTTATATAAATATCTGAAGGAATTAAACTGTTTAATGCTGCTTTTATCTTATCTGGTGTCATATTATTATCTAAATCAAAGTGAGCCTTTTGATTAAAAGCATGAACACCCGCATCAGTTCTACCTGAGGCATGAATAAAAACAGGGGTATTACTATTTATAGTTTCTAAAGCTTTTTCTATTTCACCTTGTATTGTTTTCTCGTTCGGCTGCTTTTGGTAACCTTTATATCTAGAACCATCATAAGAAAATGTCATTAAATATCGCATACTATACACTCCTTCCAACAGTCATTATTGTATCACATATCGCAAATAAAATCACCTGACATAACGATATATATCTTTTACAAGATCATTAATATCATCCCTATAACCCATTTTTACCCCCTTTTTTCTATTAACTAAACTAGAAAACTCTATAACCTTAGGTACTTGTAATCCACACTCGCAAATTAAATCTTCATCAGTAAAAACATCATATTTATCTCCTATTTTAACTATTCTACCTCTATTTATTAATACGACATTATCCGCTAATCTATGAATAAGATCTGTATCTTTACTAGCAATTACTATTGTTTTATCATACCTTATCTTCATCATTCTAATTAGTTTTATAAATCGCTCTTTTTCTTTATTATCAAGTCCTAATACTGGTTCATCTAATAAAACTAGTTTGGGATTATAAGACAAAGTCAAAGCCAAAGAAAGTCTCTTCTGCTCGCTTAAACTTAATTTAAAAACAGACCTATATAAATAACTTTCATCAAGACCTACTAGCCTCAAAGAATCTAAAATTTTCTTATTTACATTTTTAATATGATGCCTTTTTAAAACTAAATTAAATTCATCAATAACTTTATCATAGAAAAATTGATCACTAGCATCTTGATAAAAAACACCAATATCGTTAAAATCTATATTTTCTCCATAAATTATGCCATTATTAGGTTCTATAAGCCCACTCATAAGATCAACCAAAGTACTTTTACCAGAATTACTTCTGCCAGTAATACACGTGATTTTACCGATTTCAATGTCAAAAGTTACATCCGTTACTTTATCCAAATAAGAAACATTATCAAACTTTATTGCCATAATTTATCAACCAACTTTTCCATTTCTAAATAATTTTTATCTACAAGGCCATAAAACTTTAGCCGGTTAGATAAAGATATCATAAAAGGTGGATCAATTTCGTTATTTAAAAAATCATCTTCCTCTATACTAACAAGATCAAAATACTGAACCGTATCACCTAAAATAACTATTTGTTTACTATAAATACATTCTTCAGTATCATTAGAAATATTTATTACTGTCGTATTCTTTTTGTTAAGTTTAATTAGCTCCTTTATTATTTTGCCCTTTTCATTATCCAAATAATTCAAAACATCATCTAAAATTAATACTCGCGGTTTTTTTAAGATTTCAGTAGCAAACATTAAAAGTATTCTTTCTTTTACTGATAAATCACTTATATTAGAGTATATAATATCACTAATTCCAACCTTCTTAATAATCCTTTTTACTTCTGCATCTATCTTATCTTTAGCTTTTCCTTTATCCTCAAGAACTCTTATCAATTCATCTATAACTTTTTTTTCTTTAAAATTATATATGTCATCTGATACTAAACCTAAATAACCTTTATTTAAGTTATAACTAATAGATTTATTTAAAATCGAAATATTGCCATTATACTTTAAACTTCCTGATAATATTTTAAACAAAGTACTTTTACCGACTGCTCCTTTACCTAAAATGGTTACAAATAATCCCTTTTCAATAGCTAAATCTAGACCATCAAACACTTCTATATTTCCATAACTAAAACATAAATTCTTTATATCAACCGCATTCATATAATCACACCTTGATTACTTATTATAATCAAATAAAAAAATTTTTACAATAAATTTGAAAAAAAAACAAGTAATATTACTTGGTCTTTTTTTCCTGTATCTTATAAGTCATTTTTAGTAAAGCTTTTCTAGGAATAAACTTAGAAAAGAAAATAGCCGCTTTCATTTTAAAAGTAGGTATAATAATTAGTTTCTCATCAAACATCTTCTTTATAGCATATCTTGCGACATTCATACTATCTTCACCTTTAATACTAAATTTAACTCTAGCAACCTTATTAAATTCTGTATTAACAGGACCTGGACATAAACAACTTATAGACACATTACTACCTAGTCTTCTTAGTTCTTCATATAAAGCAGATTTAAAGCTAACAACATAGTTCTTAGTTCCATAATATGTAGCCATTAAAGGCCCAGGCATAAATCCTGCGCTACTACCAACGTTTAAAATATATCCCTGATCTTTTTTTATAAAATCATTTAAAAATAATTTTGTTAAAGTATGAAGTGACTTAATATTTAAATCAATCATATCAAGTTCTTTATCTAAATTACTTTCACTAAAATAGCCACATAATCCAAAACCTGCATTATTAATTAAAATATCAATATCTTCTTTTTTAACTTCATTATAAAGTTCTATGCAATTATAAGTACTAGAAATATCTTTAACAATTACTTTAACATTTTCACCGAGCTCCTTAGCTATTTTTTCAAGTTTTCCTTTTCTTCTAGCAACTAATATTACTTCATAGCCATCATCCACTAAAACTCTAGCCATATCAGCTCCAAGCCCAGAACTTGCTCCTGTTATAAGTGCTTTCATAAATATCACCTTACCCCATAAACAATTATATAATATGAATATTTATTTGTAAATTACTTTATATAAACATTTAAAGTTTTATTATAAACAAAGCTCGCACATTATTTGTGAAAGTCATTAAACATACATTACAATTTGTTCTTGAATTTATTCTAACTAAGCAAGAGTGTTACTTTTCTTAAGTACACTCAATATTATATTGAAAAATCACATATCAAATTATTAAAAAAAAGGGATAATGTTCCCAAAAATAATACTTATTTTTGCTTTTGTCTTATCATACATATTATAAATACATTATGTCCTAATTAACGTCAAACAATAAAGTATTTATTTATGACGTAAACGATTATCTAAATCTTCCTCAAATTTTATTTGATCTTCATCAGGCAAAGAATATAAGCCTTCATAAATATCGCCAATTATTTTAGTAAGCAAAATATCTTCCTTAGGAGGACTAACTTTATATTTTCTAGTACCATTGCTTGATAATAAAGTAAGTAAATCTTGAAGCTGATCTCTAGGGATTTTGCCAGCTATAATATTCTCATTTTGCTGATCAAGCCAAGCACCTAAATCTATTTCTTGAGCCCTTGGGTCTGTCAAATCTACAAAACCTTTTTCATCATAGATTTCTCTAGCTATATTATAAATTATAGACCAATCGTCCCAATTAATTAAATCTTTATCTATAGCCTCTTCTTCTGGTCCTTTAGATTCCTCTAAGTCTAAAACTTCTATTTCTTCATCATTTTTAGATGGCATACGATAAGATCCTAGGCCTATTTTTTCACTAATATCACCAACAGTAGGTGCGCTTTCATCTAATAAACTTTGAATATCTTTATCACTCATATTTTTTAATCTAACTAGTGCAGCATTAACTAAACTAATTCTATTATCTAAAACAGCATTAATACTTTTTGCCCAATCATCTTTTTTAGTTACAATTCCAAAAACATAAACTACATTACTTCTAATTCTTTTAGCATATACCCTTACTTGATCCTGAGGTGTTTTATATTCGATAACACCTTTTAATTTAGCATTGTTGGTCATTATTTTACCATGTGTAGATTTATCAGTTCTATCCCCAAAAATAAAAGCCATTATTTTTTTTAGTTCTTTTCGTTTTTCTCTTTTAAGTTTTTTAAAATCATTTTCAAAGAAAAAATTGCCGGCTTCTGTTTTAGCGAGAATAATACTTGATATGCCTGCTTCCTTTTCGGCATCCACTAAATAAGAATCACACATTTTTATTTTATTTTCCAAATTTTGTATTATCTCTAAAGTAGAACTCTTTTCTTCTGAAAAGTGTGCCTCATTTAAGAGAATCTTAGCCGCTTCTAAATCATTTCTAAGTCTAAGTACAATCTCTGACATACCTTCTTCAAAACCATATACATTTCTATTTGGAAGCACTGTTTGTAAATCATCACCAACATAATTAATAATTAGATTATAATAAGCATCAATTTCTGAATCTGTCATATATCATCACCACAAATATTATAACACGTATAATGTTAAACACAAAGATTAAAAAAAGATGCTTATTTAGCATCTCCTTCTACAAGTTCTAAAATAACAACTAAAGCATCATCGCCTCTACGTTCATCTAGCTTTAAAATTCTAGTATATCCGCCTTCTCTTTTCGCATAACGAACAGCTAAATCATTAAATACTTTATCAACTGTTTTCTTATCGTTATGTAAGAAAGCTAAAGCTCTTCTTCTAGCACCTACTGACCCATCTTTACCGTAAGTAATCATTCTATCGACAAACTTACGTACTTCTTTAGCTCTAGTTTCAGTAGTTTTAATACTTTCATTATTTATGACATCTTTAGTTAGATTGGCAAGCATTGCTCTTCTATGTTTATTGTCACGACCTAATTTTCTATAAGCCATATTATTTCCTCCTAACTATTAATCTTCATCACGGAATTTAAGACCCATATCTTTAATTTTATCCATAACTTCTTTTAAAGATTTTTTACCTAAATTACGAATTTTCATCATTTCAAGTTCTGATTTTTGAGTTAAATCACCAAGTGTATTAATATTTGCTCTTTTCAAACAGTTATAAGCTCTTACAGAGAAATCTAAATCATCAATTGAAGTTTCTAACTTTTTAAGTTTACTGTCTTCTTGTTTCGCATTCATAATGCCGGTAATATCAGCAATTTCTGATAAATTAGTAATAATGTTTAAGTGTTCAATAAGAATTTTCGCACCTAGAGCCATTGCTTCCTCAGGTCTAATTGAACCATTAGTTTGAACCTCCATAATTAATTTATCATATGAAGCATCTTGACCAACACGAGTTTTTTCAACATGAGGAACTACAAGTTCAATTGGCGAATAATTAGCATCAATTGGAATATATCCTAAGCTAGCATCAGTAATATACTTCTTATTTTCAGAAGATAAACTAGAACCTCTACCATTAGCAATAATAAATTCCATATCCAATTTTCCACCCTTAGCAAGGGTTGCAATAACTTGATCTTTATTAATAATTTCAACATCAGCATCACATTCTATATCTGCAGCAGTAACTTCTCTTTCTTCTTTAACTGACAAATGAGCAGTTTTAACTTCATCAGAATGATTTCTAATAACAATACCTTTTAGATTAAGAATAATAGCTGTTACATCCTCTATAACTCCTTCGATAGTCTGGAATTCATGCATAACGCCATCTATTTTAACAGCAACTATAGCAGAACCAGGCATTGAAGAAAGCATTACTCTTCTAAGAGCATTAGAAAGTGTAAGTCCAAATCCTCTTTCTAAAGGTTCTAATTCAAATTTTCCATAAAAATTATTTTCAACATATTCTGTTATTTTATAATCTGGTTTTTCAAAGTTCATAAAGAGCTCCTTTCTTATCCACGAGGTCTTTTAGGTGGACGGCATCCATTATGTGGAATAGGGGTTACATCAGAAATTGATGTAATTTCAAGTCCAGCTGTTTGAAGTGATCTAATAGCTGTTTCACGTCCAGAACCTAAACCTTTAGCATATACTTCAACTTTTTTCATTCCCATTTCAGCAGCAGCTTTCCCAGCAGCTTCTGCAGCCATACCAGCTGCAAATGGAGTAGATTTCTTACTACCTTTAAATCCAAGTGTACCAGCTGAAGCCCAACTAATCGCATTTCCGTCTTTATCAGTAAGAGTTACGATAGTATTGTTAAAGGTTGAATGAACAAAAGCTTTTCCCTCTGGGACATTCTTTTTAACTTTTCGTTTTCTTGCTTTATAAGCCATAATATCCTCCTTTATTATTTTTTCTTGTTAGCTATTGTCTTAGCTTTACCTTTACGAGTTCTTGCATTACTACGAGTACTTTGTCCGTGTACTGGTAACCCTTTTTTATGGCGAGTTCCTTGATAAGAATTAATTTCCATCTTAGTTTTAATATTCATATTAACTTCACGGCGTAAGTCACCTTCAGTTAAATACTTATTAACTTCATCACGAATTCTAGCTAGTTCATCATTATCTAAACTTCCAGCTTTTTTATTCTTGTCAATTTTAGCAGCAGCTAAAATTTGATTAGACAAACTCTTCCCAATACCATAAATATAAGTTAAAGCTATTTCAACTCTCTTATTATTAGGTACATCTACACCTTTAATACGTGCCATTATTTTCCTCCTTAACCTTGTCTTTGTTTGTGTTTTGGATTAACACAAATTACCATTGTTTTTCCGTCGCGTTTGATAATTTTACATTTATCACACATTTTTTTTACTGATGGTCTAACTTTCATAAATATTCCTCCTACCTTGTTACTCTATAGGTTATTCGCCCACATGTTAAATCATAAGGTGATAATTCTACTTTTACTTTATCGCCTAGTAAAATACGAATGTGATGCATACGCATTTTACCAGAAATGTGGGCTTTAATAACTTGATTGTTTTCTAATTTTACTTTAAATCCACCACCTGGCAGAATTTCTTCAACTAATCCTTCAAGTTCAATGACAGCTTCTTTTGCCATCTTATCACCTCCTAGTTAATATTTCATACCCATCCTTAGTAACGAGTACTGTGTGTTCAAAGTGAGCCGATGGCTTATCATCAGCTGTAATAATTGTCCAGCCATCTTCTAGCATATAAACTTTTCTAGTCCCTAAATTAAGCATTGGCTCAACAGCGATAACCATACCTTCCTTTAAAACAGGCCCAGTATGTCTTGCTCCATAATTAGGAACATCAGGCTCTTCATGTACATCTGTTCCGACGCCATGACCAACAAGCTCTCTGACCACACCGAGGTTATGTTCCCTTGCATATTTTTCCACAGCATATCCTATATCACCAACATGACAACCATCATGTATAGCGTCTAATCCTTTAAATAAAGACTTTTCAGTATGCTCGAGCAAATATTTCTTTTTATCATCGATTTCCCCTACCGGATATGTCCAAGCTGAATCACCATGATACCCTTTATAACAGGCTCCTATATCAAGAGAAATAATATCTCCTTCTTTTAAAGTTCTATTACTAGGAATACCGTGAACAACTTCATTGTTAATAGATGCACATATCGTTGCAGGAAAACCATCATAACCCTTAAACGATGGGGTCGCACCTCTACTTAAGATATATTCTTCCGCAAGTTTATCAAGTTCTTTAGTGGTAATTCCAGGCTTAATGTAAGGTTTTAAATAATTGTGAGTACTACCTGTAATTTCACCAGCTATTCTAAGGCATTCTATTTCGTCATTAGTCTTAATGCTTATCATAAACTTTCCTTTATAATCCTATCAATGTCTGAAAATACTTTTTCTAAAGATTCAGTCCCATCGACATGATATAGATTACCCTTACCTTCAAAATGATCTATAATAGGTGCGGTTTCATTAACATAAACATCAAAGCGGCGGTTATATGTTTCTAAATTGTCATCAGATCTTTCATTTAATTCATGACCACAGTTATCACATAAATTTTGACTTTTTGGCTTACTTTCCTCAAAATTTATATTGTACACACTACCGCAGTTAGGACATACTCTTCGGCCTGTAATTCTCTTCGCACCAATTTCCTTAGGTATATCCAAAACTATAATGATGTTTTTTAAATCACTATTATGACAAATATTCTCATATATTTCTATCTGAGATACATTTCTTGGAAAACCGTCTAAAACATATCCATTCTTACAATCAGCTTTATTAAGCCTAGAATATAGAAGCTTTGCCACAATTTCATTATCTACAAAAGCACCTTCATCTAAAATTTTTTTAACCTCTTCATCTTCAACATTACGAAGCAAATCTCCGATAGAAATGTGAGGAAAACCATACTTTTCGTAGATTTTATTTGAAAGAGCCCCTTTACCAGCCGCTGGAGGGGCGATAAATGTTATATTCACTCTACCCTCTCCTTTTATAGCTTTGACTGATTAAACTACTTTCAATTTGCTTATAAGTGTCTAAAATAACTCCAATGACAATTATAAGTCCTGTACCACCTATTGATACTGTCGCAGGTAAATCTGTTACCATACTAAGTATATAAGGTAGGCCCGCTACAACAGCTAAAGAAATAGAGCCAACTACAGTTATTCTAATTAACACTTTATTAACATACTTAACTGTTTCATCACCAGGTCTAATACCAGGAATGTATCCACCCGATTTTTGTAAATCTTCTGCCATTTCCTTTGGCTTAATAACAATAAATGTATAAAAGTAAGAAAATGCCAAGATAAACAGTATAAATAGAGCAAAACCTGTTACAGAAGATAGACTAAGCCATTTTGTAACAAAATCTTGCATCTTCTCATTTTTAGAAAATTGAGCAATTAGTGCTGGAGCAGAAATAAGTGCAGATGCAAATATAACTGGTACAACTCCAGCTGAGTTTAACTTAAATGGAATATAAGTTTTTTTACTTCCAAATACATTGTTAGTTTTATTCGCATATTGTATAGGAATTCTTCTTGAAGTAAGTTCAACAAATAGTACTCCTAAAACAACAATTAAATAAACAATAACAAATGCTGCAAAAAGTGCAATACCAACAGCAGTATTAGAAGCTGAATCCACTAGGCTTGACCAAGCCACTGTAAACATATGTGGAGTTGTAGCTAAAATACCAGCCATTATTATCATCGAAGTTCCATTTCCTAAACCTTTTTTTGTAATCTCATCACCGATCCACAAAAGTAAACATGTACCAGCAGTAAGTACTAAAGATACCTCGATATAATCACTTACTGTTCCACCGCTTACATAAGCAAATGAAAACATATATCCTTGAACAAAAGCTAAAACTATACCCAAAACTCTAGTAATTTGATTTAATTTATTTCTGCCTGTTTGTCCCTGCTTAGCTAAATCTGAAAAATAAGGAACAATATCCATTTGCAAAAGCTGCATAATGATTGAAGCTGTAATATAAGGCATAACACCTAATGCAAAAATAGAAAAATTTTGCATAGCGCCACCACCCATTATATTAAGTAGCTCTAAAAATCCCATATTTAAATTCGCATTAACTCCTGGCACAACCACCGTTGTACCTAATTTAAATACAAATAAGCAGAAAAATGTAAATAATAGTTTGCTTCTAAGTTCTTTATTAGAAGCACTAAAAAATTGCTTAATCTTTTTCACAGGCTAAATCACCTCAGCTTTTCCACCCAAGTCTTCTATTTGCTTTTTGGCAGAAAGAGAGAATTTATTTGCCTTAACATTTAATTTCTTTTCCAAAGTACCTTTTCCAAGTACTTTAATCCCATCTAAACTATTCTTGATTAATCCCATTTCTTTTAAGATTTCAGGATTTACTTCAGCACCATTTTCAAACTTGTTAAGCTCGTCTAAATTAACAACAGCATACACTTTTTTAAATCTAGCATTTGAGAAGCCTCTCTTAGGTAGTCTTCTGAATAAAGGAGTTTGACCACCTTCAAAACCTACTCTAACGCCAGCACCACTTCTAGATTTTTGACCATTTTCACCACGGCCAGCAGTTTTACCAGTTCCACTTCCAGGACCTCTTCCAACACGTTTACGGTTGAAAGTAGCACCTTCAGCAGGTGTAATAGTATGTAACTTCATTATAATTCCTCCACTTTTTTACCACGTAATTTTGCAATTTCTTCCGCTGTTTTTTGTTGTTTAAGTGCATCTAGTGTAGCATATGCCATATTAATTTTAGTGCTTGAACCTAAAGATTTAGATAAAATATCTTTAACTCCAGCAAGTTCCAATACAGTTCTAACAGGACCTCCTGCTTTAACTCCAGTACCTTTTACAGCTGGTTTTAATAATACTTTACTAGCTCCTCTTACACCAATAGCTTCATGTGGGATTGTGTTTCCATCAACAATGGCAACTCTAGTAACATTTTTAGTGGCAGCAGCAACAGCCTTTTTTATAGCAGTTGGTACTTCGGCAGCTTTTCCAGAACCAATACCAACACGACCATTACGATCACCAACAACTGCAGTTGCAGCAAAACGTAATTGACGACCACCTTTAGTTACCTTAGTAACACGACCAATGCTGATAACTTCTTCGTCAAATATTTTTGGACGGGCTTCTCTTCTTTGTCTTTCCACTTTTTTCCCTCCTCTAGAAATTTAATCCATTTTCGCGCGCTGCTTCAGCTAAAGCTTTGACACGACCATGATATAAGTATCCACCTCTATCGAATACTACATTTGTAATTTTTGCTTTTTTTGCTCTTTCAGCAATTAATTTACCAACTTTAATAGCTGCTTCTACATTTCCACCGTTTTCAAGCTTTAATTCTTTATCAATTGAAGAAGCACTTACTAAAGTCTCACCTTTAGTGTCATCGATTATCTGTGCGAAAATATTACTATTAGATCTAAACACATTAAGTCTTGGAGTTTCTTTAGTACCAGAAATACTTTTTCTTACTCTAGCATGTCTAGCTTTACGCACTTCATTACGATTCACATTTTTAATCATATTCTTCTTCCTTTCTATTAAGCAGCTTTCTTACCAACTTTACGAATAATATATTCATCTTGGTAACGAATACCTTTTCCTTTATAAGGCTCAGGTTTTCTTATTTTTCTAATATTAGCAGCAAATTCACCAACTAATATCTTATCAGTTCCCTTGATAACAAGTTCTGTATTACTTGGAGTTTCTACAGTTATCCCCTCTGGAATATCAACCATAACAGGATGAGAATAACCTGCAGTAACTTTTATCTTATTTCCTTGAACATCAAAACGGTAACCGACACCAACAGTTTCTAATTTCTTTTCAAATCCTTTAGTTACACCAATAAGCATGTTACTGATGTTCGCGTTAGCAGTTCCGTGGAAGTTTTTAAATTCATCGCTTTTTCTAGTAGTAGTAAGTTCTGTACCTTCCACATTTACAGTAATATTTTTATTTATTTCAGTAGAAAGTTCACCTTTAGGACCCTTAACTGTAACAATATTACCATTAGTTTCAACTGTAACACCTTGAGGTATTGTTAGTACTCTGTTTCCTATACGACTCATTAATATCTTTCCTTTCTACCAAACGTAAGCTAAAACTTCTCCACCTAATGATTTTTTCTTTGCATCTTTTCCTGTCATAACACCTTCTGATGTTGAAACAATAGCAATTCCTAAACCGTTAAGCACACTTGGCACTTCTGAAGCTTTAGCATACACACGAAGTCCTGGCTTAGAAATTCTTTTAAGACCAGTAATAACACGTGTTTTATTATCATATTTTAATGATAAAATTAATTTATTTTGAGGCTTTTCTTCTACAATTTTATACTCAGAAATGTAACCTTCTTCTTTTAAAATTCTAGCAATTTCTTCTTTCATCTTTGAAGTTGGCATTTCAACTTCATGATATCTTAATTGATTTGCATTACGGATTCTCGTAAGCATATCAGCAATTGGATCTGATACTACCATATTTAATCCTCCCTTCTTACCAACTTGATTTTGTAAATCCAGGTATTTGTCCTTTGTAAGCTAATTCTCTAAAACAAATACGGCAA
>ONJI01000008.1 GCA_900318075.1 uncultured Bacillota bacterium
AACTGGATATAGGAATGTTTATATACCATCATTATTTAAATATAATCAATTTTTAGTTATTAGTGATGGTGTTACTGCAAAAGCTGGTACTATTACAAGTCCTTATTCTAGATTTAGTGATTGGAAAAAAGTAGAAGATACTGATGAAGTATATGAAAATATGCCTACACACGAAACTTTATTTAAAGGTATGTTTAGAAAAGATAGACTTTTAGATATAATTGAAAACTTTATATTATTTAGTGATGATAAGAAGATACTTTCTCAATATCACCAATATTTTGGTGTAAAAAAGGCAATAGTTTCAACTGTAACTAAAGGTGTTAAAACTGGTAAAGCAGGAATAATTTGGCATACTCAGGGTTCTGGTAAATCATTTAGTATGGTATTCTATTCAGGAAATATGATTAAAATGCTTAACAATCCTACAATTGTTGTAGTAACTGATAGAAATGATTTGGATAATCAATTATATGAAACTTTTGTTAAATGTGATTATTATTTAAAGCAAAAACCTCAAAAAGCCGAATCAAGACAATCATTAGATGAAATGTTAAAAGATAGATTATCAGGAGGAATATTCTTTAAAACACATCAAAAATTTGAAGAAGAAACAGGATTATTTACAGATAGAGATGATATTTTAGTATTAGTTGATGAAGCTCATAGAAGTCATTATGGATTAGAAGCAACTATGAAAATTGATTATGAAACAAATGAGGCAAAAGAAAAATTTGGTACTGCAAAATATCTTCATAATGCTTTACCAAATGCTATTTATATTGGATTTACTGGAACACCAGTAGAAACAAAAGATAAATCTACATCATCTATATTTGGTGATGTTATAGATACTTATGATATGACGCAAGCAATCCTTGATGGTTCTACTGTACCAATTATGTATGAATCAAGAATGGCTAGAGTAGGTTTAAATCAAAAAATATTAGATCAAATAGATGATTATTATAAACAAATTGAAGAATCTGGTGAAGCTGATGATTATGCTATTAATAAATCAAAACAAATGATGGCAAAAATATCTCAAGTTATAGAAGATCCAGATAGATTAGAATTAATAGTAAAGGACATAATAAATCATTTTGAAGAAAGAAAAGATATGGTTGCAGATCATGCAATGGTTGTTGCATATTCAAGAAAAGCAGCTTACACAATGTATCAAAAATTCCTAGAATTAAGACCGGATTATAAAGATGTTGTTAATATGATAATTACTCCATCTAATAAAGATTCTGAAGAAATGCAAAAAGCAATTGGGACTAAAAATGATAAGAAAGAATTAGAAATTAGATTTAAAAATGAAGCTGATGATCCTAATGAAAAATTTAAAATTGCTATTGTAGTAGATATGTGGCTTACTGGATTTGATGTGCCTAGACTTGGAGTTATGTATATAGATAAACCTATGAAAGCACATAATTTAATGCAGGCTATTGCTAGAGTTAATAGAGTATATAAAACAAAACCAGCAGGATTAATTGTTGATTATATCGGATTAAAAGCATGGTTGTTAGATGCTTTAAAAACATATACTTCTAGAGATCAAAGACAAGTAGTTGATAATAATGAACTAGTAAATACTTTAAAAGATAAAGTTGAAATTATAGATGGAATATTAAATAAATTTGATTATTCAAACTTTAATAATTTAGATAATACAGGAAAATATAATCTTATTAAAGATGGGGCAAACTTAGTTTTAAGTTCTGAAGATAAAAAGAAAAGATTTATGAAGCATAGTTTAGATGCTAAGAATCTTTATACTTTATGTAATGGTATATTAGAGCAATATTATAAAGACAAAGTATTATTTATTATTTCAGTTAGATCATTTATATCAAAGATAACAAACGAAAATAAATTAGATGTATCAGAAATTAATAGAAATGTTGGAGTAATGCTTGAACAATCTATTAGAGAAGATGAACTTATTCATTTAGGTGAATTGTCTAGAGGAAATAGTTTAGAATTACTAAGTAATACGATGTTATCAAAATTAAAAAGTTTAAAAGATAAGAATGTAGCAGCAGAAATATTATCCAGGGCAATTAAATCGACTATTAGCGAGATTGGAAAAATAAACTTAACATTACAAGAAAAATTCTCTACTAAATTTAATAAAATTGTTGATGCTTATAACGAGAGAACTGATTTAGCTGATATAGAAAAAATAATTGAAGAAATGATCAATTTAAAGAAAGAAATAGAAGAAGAATTAGAAAAAGGAAACGAATATGATTTATCTTCTGAAGAAAAAGCTTTCTTTGATGCTTTAGGTGCAGATAGTGAAATAAAAGAATTAATGCAAGATGAAACTTTAGTTCAAATAGCTAAGGAATTGGTAGAAATCATAAATGAAAATTTAACCTTAGATGCATTCAAGAGAGAAGATGCTAGAGCTAGAATTAGAGTTAATATAAGAAGATTGCTAATAAAATACAACTATCCTCCTGTAAAAAGAGAAGGAGCAGTTGAACAAGTTATAAGGCAAGCAGAGTTAAAATATCAAGAAATATAGGAGGTAAATATGGAAATAGGAAAGTTAAAAGAAGTAGATATAAGAAACCTATGGAAACATGAACAATATGATTTTTCTGAGTGGTTATCACAAGAAGAAAATATTAATATTTTAAATGATATTTTAGGTTTAACTTTAGTTGATGTATCAAAAGAAGCTTATGTTGGTTCATATAGATGTGATTTATTTGCAGTGGATGAATCTACAGGTACTAAGGTAATTATTGAAAATCAGTTAGAACCATCTAACCATGATCATTTAGGTAAAATTATTACTTATGCTTCTGGATTAGATGCTGAGGTAATAGTTTGGATTGTTAAAACAGCTAAAGAAGAACATAGAAGTGCTATTGAATGGTTAAATAACAATACAAATAGTAGGATTAATTTCTTCTTAATAGAGCTAAAAGCTTATACAATAGAAGATTCTATTCCAGCACCATTCTTTAATGTTATTGAAAAACCTAATGACTTTATAAAAAACACTAAAATAAATAATAGCTCAGATAATTTAAATAAGTCACAATCTGAAAGACTAGAATTTTGGAATAGATTTAATGAAATATTAATCGATAAAGGAAAACCATTCAATGTTAGAAAGGCTACTACTGATCATTGGTATAGCGTTGCTATAGGTACAAGTGCAGCACATGTGGATATTACATTAGTTAATAAAGAGTCAAAGATTGGTGTTGAACTATATATTAGTGATGATAAAGAGTTATTTGATAAGTTATTTGAGAAAAAAAATCTAATTGAAGATGAATTGGGATTTAAATTAGATTGGCAAAGATTAGATAATAGCAAAGCAAGTAGAATAAAATATTACATTAATGGTTTAGATTTTGATAATCATTCTAATTATGATGAGCTTATAAATAAAACAATAGATTTAGCAGTTGTTATGAGAGATATTTTTAAGAAGTATATTTAAAGTTATAAAATTTATGATATAATATTTTTATAAAAAAAGCGCTAGTACAGGCTTTATTAAGAAGTTTTTGTAGTGGCGTTTTTTTAGTAGTAGGAGGTATTTATGGAACAAGAATGGCTTTTAATTGATATGCATACCCATTCAGAATTTTCTAAAATAAATAAACCATCAGATAATGCAAGAGTAAAAAAAATGACAGCGGAAGAATATGTTAACATTTTAAGTTCATATGGTGTTAAAATTTTTAGTATTACAGATCATAATTATTTTTCGAGTAAATATTATGATGAAATTGACAATTATATTAATAACAATTCATTGAATATGAAATTAATAAATGGTGTAGAACTTGATGTTTATGTTGAATTATCAAATGGAAAACAAGATTTTGTACATATGTGTGTTTATTTTGCAGACGGTGTAAATAGGAAACAACTTGAAAAAAAAGTTAATTCCTTATATAAGGATAAAAATGGATCTGAACTTAAACCGAACTTTATTGATGTTTTAAATAAATTTTATGAATTAAAAACAAAATATATAGTTGTTCCACATGGTGACAAAGATAGGGGATTATTTAAAAAACATATTATAGATAATTTAAATCTAAATGAAGTACCAGAATTTTATAAATATGCAATGTATAAAATTTTTAATGCGTTTGATGTTTCCCCTAGTTTTTTTGGTGAGAGTGAACAATTTTGGGCGACTAGTTTTTGTGAAAAAACAAATAGATTTATAGAATTGACCCAGAATATGACAGATGAAGAGTTAGATAATATTAAATCACATATTACTGATAAAATTAAAAATAGTGATATTATTTTAACTACAGAAGAAAAAGAAATATATGATTATGCTTTAAAATATGGTGCATATTTTTCATATTTTAATTTTTCAGATTGGCACAATAATGAGGATTATAATCCATCGACTAATAATTTTATTTTTGGATCAATAAAAACTGCGTTTGAGTCATTTGAAATGTCAACTTTAGATCCTATATCTAGAATAATAAATACAACGGATAAAGAAATTGAAATTCCTAACACAATTTTAGGTAAAGTTCAGTTCAAAATAAGTGGAAAGGAAAAAAAAGTCTTTTTTTCTCCTGGTCTAAATGCAATAGTTGGAAAAAGGGGAAGCGGTAAATCTTTATTGTTATCAGTAATAAGAAATTTAGTTGATAAAAATGATTCACAAGGTGCACTTATTAAATATAAAAGTTTAAAGATAAGTGATATATTGGCTCAAAATAGAGGTGGTATAAACATATCATTAGGAAGTTTGAGTTCTGTTGCATTTTTAACACAAGATGAAATCAAAGATATATTTGAAAATCCTGAAAAAGCACAAAAAACAATATCTAATTATTTTATTGATGTTAAGGATATAGATATTACAAAAATAAATAGTATCATTGAAATTGGAGAAAAAATTGTTCCAATAAATGATAATTATAAAAATCTTACATCAAATATTTTGGCAATAAAAAAACAAAATGATTATAATTATGGTGTATATAATCAAATTAATATAGCTGATTTTAAATCAAATTATAATAATTCTATTAAAAGCTTGAAACAAGCAATAAATAATTTACAAATTATAGGTATTAATTCTGAAATATTAGAAGAACAATTAGAACAATTAATAAAGATTAGAGATGAATATATAAAAATAGTAGATTTATATAATGTTATTATTGCTAATTCTAATGAAACTATTATTTCGATTAATTCTAAAAGGACAAGCAATCAAGTTACGCAACGACAAAATATGTTAGATATTCAAAAATCTTTGGAAACAATTAAAAATAATTTTGATATACAGTTAAACGTAGAAAAATTGAAGTATTTATTATCAAATCTTAAAATAGATAATCCTTCGGTTGAAATATATAAAAAAGGAAAATATTTATTTGTAACATATTATGAAATTCCTGAAAATATAGGTGATATATTATTAGAAAAAATATTTACTTCAATTACATGGGCTAATTCTATTGATGATATTACTAAATATATAATGGGAGTGCCAAATAGAACTTTAAAATCAACTTCTAGTAATTTAGTGAGTGAACTAAAAAAATATATTAATACTGAAAACGTATTTACTGCGAAGAAGGAATTTTATGAAATTAAGAACAGGAATATAGATTATGTTAGTTCGATAAAAACTTTAGAAGAATTAAAAAAGAATATTGAAGCAAATAATATAGTTAATTTAACTAATGTATCTCCAGGAATGAAAAGTGTTGCTTATTTAGATATGCTTTTCGATTTAGAAGAAACAATTTTAATTTTAGATCAGCCTGAAGATAATATAGATAATGATTATATTAGTAATTATTTAGTTCCAAATATAAAAGATAAAAAAAGAATAAAACAATTAATATTTGTTACACATAATCCTTCAGTTGCTGTATATGGTGACGCATTTAATTATATTTATGCGGAAAATAATGATGAAATAACGTATGATAATTTTATTATCGAAAAACCTGAAGATAAAGAAGATTTAATAAAAATTTTAGAGGGCGGTAGGGCAAGTTTTTCAAATAGAAATAAAAAATTTGGTAATGTATTAGGAGAAGAAGAATATGGAAATATGTAGAGAAAAAGAATCAATAATTATAAAAGAAAAAGAAGTTATAGAAGAATATAATTTAAATTCGGAAGTTAATTTTAAAAAATTAATTAACTTTTTACTAAATTTAAATTTATCAAAAAAAATTACAGTTGAAAGCAAAATTGATGATATGAGTGATGTAGAAGAAAACTTAGTGAAACTTATCAAAAAGATTATTAGTGATTATAATGAAAAAGTAGATGAATTAGATAAATTTAAACAAGAAAATAAATAAAAATCAACTTCTCGTCAACTTGGCGAGAAGTGTTTTTGTCTTATAGGAGAAATACCTTTATCATTACTTACATCGGCAGGTGAAGATATTATGTAAATCAATTCATTTTTTTAAAAACTTATTTTAGTAAATAAAGAATTGTTTATATTCAAATTTTAGAAAAAATGATATAATACAATTTGAAAGAAGGTGCTATTATGGAAATAGATACTAGAAAACTTTTTGATGAAGCCATATCAGAACTAACATTAAATTCAACAGAGCCTGAAGAGATAAACACAGAAATAGAAGAATTAACACCTGATAAAATAAACCCTGAAGAAGTATATTATGATGAAGAAGAATTATATGAAACATTATCTAAAGATTTCTCCTATCAAATTAAAGAAAGAGGAAAAGAATATTATTATAACGATAACGTTAAAAATGTCTATAAAACAAATAATAAATATATAGCAAAAGTAAGTGGTAATGCTGCTAAGCCATACGATATACAGATAGTTGTAACTGATGAAGACACAGCCCACTATGAATGTAGTTGTCCATGCACATATCCATGTAAACATGAATATGCTGTTTTAATGGCTATATCAAATTTTGAATATTCTGAAGTTGAGTTAAAAACTCCAATTAAAGAAAAAGAGAACAACCTAAGAACAATAATTAAAGAAATACCAGCAGAAGAAATCAAAAATTATTTATTATCACCAAAAGGATTAAATAATGTAGACTTTGATATGGAGGCATTTAGCGAATACTTTAGAAAATATTACATAAAGCAAAATTATGAGTTTTATTACAATAACTTATATAATGAACTAGTATTAGATGGTATGTATATATCAAAAATTAATTCATATATAGATAGAGCTAGACAATACTTATTAGGTAATGATTTTGAAGAATCCTTTAAGATCGTAAAAAGTATTATTGAAGCATATAATGACAGTAAAAGACTAAACTTTGATGATTATGTGTTTGAAGTAATAAATAAACTTGGAATGATATTAAGAATTTCTTACAGAAAAGCAGAATCTAATATTAAAGCAGAAATTAAAGAATGGGCAAACAAATTAGAAGAAAAAAATTACTACAACAACTATTATTTAGAAGACTTAATTCTTAATTTAAAATAATGAAAACCTATTATTCGATAATAGGACATAGTGCTTTTAATAAGATATTAAATCATTATGGAATATTATGGAGAAAACTATGGAGATATTAAATGTTTATGATGACAATGTAAATATTACAGGAAAAACAATTGTCAGAGGTGACAAAATGTAGTACTAAACGAAAATGAACACATCGCAGTAGCAGTTATTTTTATTGAAAATGATAAAGGTGAATTTTTAATTCAAAAAACATCAAAAGAAAAAGTCGGAGAGTTTTCTTCAACAGACGGACATGTTGATAGTGGTGAAACTCCATTAGCTGCGATAAAAAGAGAAGTAAATGAAGAACTTGGTATAAATATCGATAAAGACAAAATAGAAGAGTATGGTTTCTTATTATATGATAAACCGCTTAGATATCTTTATTATTTAAGAAAGAATATCGATTTAAAAGATGTGCATATTCAAGAATAGGAAGTAGATTATGTTCAATATATGAGCGTGCCTGAAATTAATAAATTAATTGAAATAAACAAATATTAAAATCTCATGGACTTCAGTTTAAAGAGTTGATAAATAAAAACAAAATAAAAAGAAAAAAATAACGGCTATTCCGTTATCTTTTATTTTCTTCAATGTATTCTTCTAGTTCATCTTTCCAATTAGTGGTATCTTCATCAAACATCATTGATTTTTCAAAGTGAGATACAGCTTTAAATAGTAATCCAGATCCTTTTCTATCTTTCTTATAATTAGAAATATTGGAGCTACTAATACCAATAGAACCACCAGTTGAATAACTATCAATATCTGCTCCTATATAAATAAACTCATAATTAGAATGACTTTTAATCATTTTTCTAATTTTTTCATTATTAAATTCTTTAGAAGCATTCTCATAACCATCAGTAATAATTATAAACATAACCTTATCAGTATCACATTTATCAATATAGTTAATAGAACTACCAATTGCATCATATAAAGCTGTGCACCCACCAACATAATAATCTTTATGAGTCAAAGGCTTAACTTTAGATACATCTAAACCTTTATGCAAATAACTATAATCATCACTAAATAAAATAGTTGTAATGCGTGTTTTAAACTTATTATTCTTTTCCCTTTCTAAATATTCATTAAAACTACTAATTGTATTTTCCTCACTACCACTCATTGAACCACTCTTATCTAAAATGAATACAACATCTAATTTCTTTTCCATAAAATCATCTCCTTTTCTGATATAATAATACTAGAAATAAATTATTAATTGGTCGCATAGGAGGGGACATTTATGAATATGAAAGAAAAATTAGAAAAATATTTAAATAACTATTTAGATGAGCCTAAAAAAACATTCACTGGCTTATTCAAAATGGCAAGAAGTAGCTTTTTTGAAGAATCATTAGGAGAAGCCTGCTACGACTATTCAGAAATAAACAATTTTATAGATAAAAACAAAGATGAAAATACATTTCAAACAAAACTGTTTAAATATATCGATGATAAAAATTTAAAAGATTCAGATGTATATAATAAAGCAAGAATTGATAGAAGACTATTTAGTAAAATTAGAAGTGATATTAACTACCACCCAAGTAAAGAAACCGTAATATTGCTCGCACTGGCCTTAGAATTATCAGAATATGAAGTAGAAGACTTATTAGAATCTGCCTCATATTCATTACCTAAAAATACAACATATGATTTAATAATTAGATTTTGCTTTAAAGAATGCATTTATGACATTAATCAAATAAATGAATTTTTATATGATCACGACTGCAAAATATTAAATTAAAGGAGTAATGATATGGAAAAAAGAGATCTATATAATTCAAATAGAGAAAAAACTGGAAAATTTATATACAAAGATGAAGAAATCCCAGAAGGATATTATATTTTAGTAGTAGTAATAGTTATGCAAAATAAAGAAGGTAGATTTTTAATTCAAAAAAGGAGTAAAGAAAAAGGCGGGAAATGGGCACTTACTGGAGGACATCCTAAAGCTGGTGAAAGCAGTATAGAAGGAATAAAAATAGAAGTTAAAGAAGAACTAGGCATAGATATAAACGACCCTATTTTATTTAAAAAAACAGGCAAGAAAAATATCTTATGTGATTTATACTATGTTAATCAAGATATAGATATTAAGAATATAATTATGCAAAAAGAAGAAGTAGAAGATGTTAAATATGCTTCTTTAGAAGAAATAGATGATTTATTTAATAAAGGCGAATTTAAGAAAAGCCATTATAAGATGTTTAAAGATGGAATAAAATATTTAAATAAAAATAAAGTCAACTAACCGTTGACTTTGTTTTTTGCTTCTAAATAATAATCTCTAAGTTCTTTAAACCTTTGATAATGAATTATTTCCCTTTGCCTTAAAAAAGAGAGTGGCCCTAAAATATCTGGATCATCAGTTAGATCCATTAAATGTTCATAAGTAGCTCTCGCTCTTTGTTCAGCTCCCATATCACTTTCAATATCTGCAATATAATCACCAGATACCTTAATATAAGTCATTGTAAATGGATTTCCAAAGGCATCAGAAGGGAATAAGTCTTTCCCAAACTGTGCATAATGACTATCTAATCCAGCGCGTTTTAATTCTTCTTTAGTTGCTCCTTTCATAAGCTGATAAAGCATAGCTGATATAATTTCAACATGAGCTAACTCCTCGGTTCCAATATCCGTAAGTAAAGCTTTTCCTCTATCATCAGGCATAATATACCTTTGATCTAAATATTGCCAAGCTGCCGCAAGCTCACCAGCAGGCCCACCATACTGCGTTAAAATACATTTAGCCATATTTAAATCTCTATTTTTAATATTCACAGGATACTGTAATTTTTTTTCGTATTTCCACATAACTAAACCTCCTAATCATTTTCCCAAGGCCAAGGTGATTCATTCCAAGCCCAAGGATAAGTTTCACTTGAGTCTACAAAAAGTGGCCCATATTTATTTTCATATTCTTTTACAGCAATATTAGAATCATTTGAAAGCTCTTTAAATAAATTAATCATATCCCTATCATATGGATGAGTATCTAAATATAAATTAACCTCATGAGCGGCAAAACAATAAGCATCAACCTTAGTAAGAAGCTCTGCTTGTTCATTCATAGGCTTAATATCATAAGGCCTATTTAACTTATATTGATTAAATAGCGAAGGAAACATATTACCTCTAATAAACCCATTATAAACATCATATAATTGATTAGGAGTAGTATCTCCATTATAATTACACATATTAAATTTCATATTATCACCAGCTTGCCCTTTAAGCTTATTTGCAAGTTTCATGTCGATGTTTTTATTAACATAATTATCTTGCTTGCCTATATTACCAAAACTATTTAAATTACTAAAAGAATTAGGATACATAGAATTAAAATTGTCTGGAAGATCCATCTTATCATTAAAATAGTTATTCATCTAATTACCTCCTCAAAATATAGTATGAATAACATAATTTCAAGTATAGATAAATGCCTATTTTAATAAAATTGTTAAATAGGCTTGAAAAAAAATATTTTTATTGATAAAATATATATGTCTTTTTAAATGGCGGAATTGGTGAAGTGGTTAACACGGCGGATTGTGGTTCCGTTATGCATCGGTTCGATCCCGATATTCCGCCCCATAATAAAAATAACTCGAATGACAAGATTCGAGTTTTAATATGGAAAAAAATATTACATTACTTAGTTTATTTATAATTACAAATTAAAAATTAAAATGAAAAATTAATTTAATTGCCATTTAAAACTATAGATGCTATAATAAAATAAAGGAGTAAAAGTATGAAAATATTATATTTATTATCGTTTTCGATACTATTTTTAACACTTATATTTTTAAAAAAAAGCGACCAAAAATTAAATATCATAGTAAGCTTCATATACACATTTTGCATTATGTACTTCTACGATGTATTAATTGCCTACGTATTATCTTATATAAATATCAAAAACACCTTGCTTATGTTTTCCACAGTATATATATTCACATCAATAATTTTGATATATATAAGTTATAAAAAAAGTAAGAATATCGAAAAACAAAAATACTATTTAGATAAAAAACAACTAATAAGTTTAATAACAATAATAACAGTTGCACTTACCATTGGAATCTTAAAATATGATAAATTTACAGAAATTGATTATGTCATAACTGATGCAGCATTACATTACAAAATGGCTTCTGAATATGAAATCAAGCAAAGTCTTTTTAACAAAAAAATATATGACCCTATATTTGGCCCTGATCATAACATGTTTGGATATTATGTTCCATGTGGCATTTTAATGAAATTGATGCCCTTTGCAAAATACATCAGTTATAATATTTTTAATACATCTATGTTATGCCTATTAATGCTATGTTTTTATATAACATGCCTAGAAATGAAAGAAAAAGATAAAAACAATATTATTACAGTAATCATTACTTTAATGTATGGGCTTGCTTACCCATTAGGATATATAATACTTGGATTCGGTTATTCAGGACCAGGAATTTTAGCTACCAATCTAATATTGCTTACATGGAAATTCATTTTAAAAGAAGAAAAAACAGCTTTATATTTAATTTTGACATTATTTAACATAGGGCTATTTTTCTCATATTATCTATTTGTTCCAATTTTATTTTTAGCAGAGGCTTTATTCATTATATTCAAATTTATGAAGGGAAAAATAAGCTTTAAAAGACTACTAAAAATAGGCGTAACCACACTACTAATTCCAACTGTAATCGGATACCTATATTTTTTACATAAAGATAATGTGACAGAAATTGTTGAAACAACCACAAATAGTTTTTCCATTGAAGGAACATCATACAAAAATTTATGGGGAAATTTCGTTTTATTAATTCCGATGATTGTCTATTCATTTATTTTACAAAAGAAAAACAAAAAAACAGACGTAGATTCTATTTTCATAGTATGTGAGACTATTTATATGATAATTTCCCTATATTTTACCCTAAAAGGCTACATGTCCACATATTATTACTACAAAATGTATTTCATAGTGTGGTTAATTAGTTACATATATATCTACAAACTTGTAAACTGCGAAGAATACAAAACAAAGTTTAGGATAAATATAGCTTTCATAATTTTTATAATTACCATATCACTATTTAATGTAGAAAAAAATATGATGGAAAAAAATTATAGAATAATGTCGAGCCCCATTGGTCCAAACCTTGCAGATGTATATGTCTATAATGCAAATTTTTTTGCACCAAAAGGTGTCATACAAAAAAAAGAAGCAAATTTAATAATCAATTCAACAAAATATACTAAGAAATGCCAAATAGACCCCAAAACTAAAATTCTACCATTTACTGGTAATTTCTATGAAAAACTTTGGTATTATGCTATAACAGGAAATGTTCCAACAATTAAATATGATAAAAAAACTCCTAACGACGCCTATATAACTCCATTTTCATATCAAGAATTTAAAGAAAGCGAAAAAGTTAAATGTGCATTACTAACCAATAAGTATATGAAGAAAATTGAAAACTTTGATTTAGAAGATTATGAAATTTTATATAAAGATAAAACTGGAATATTAATTAAGAAAAAATAGAAATATACAAAATAAAGAATCAACTTACAATAGTTGATTCTTTGTATTTTAAATAATATAATTCATAAAATTTAATATAAATTATAATGAACTAAAAGAAAAACTAAAAGAACTAAAAATAGAAGAAATTGTATGAATAGTATATATTGGCATTATTGTCCTAAGTTTTTATTCAAATGAATTAGAAAGAAAATACTTTATATATAATGATTTAGAGAGCAAAAATAAATACCAGCAGACACTAATAATCATATTTTCCATACTTATTATAGTTTATCTATATTTTTTAAAAGACGCTTATGATACGGTTCAAAACTTAAAGCCTTATGACACAAATGAAAAGAAAAAGTTAGTTTACTTATCATTTATTGGGTAGTTATTAATTGCGATTAGTGGATTTATATTTTTATATATAGCTATTAAAGACGAAAGCATAGATGTTGAAATTGCCTTTAACTAATATAATCCAGTTTGATCTAAAAATTGCTTTTAATTGTCATTTTTCTATGATAAAATTATCCGTTATAAAGTTTTTATCTTTTGACTAACTTAATTGAAAGTTTTTTGATTATTTACAGATTTTGTATACCATGTTATACTGAAAACAGGTGAATATATATGAAAGCACAAATAATGTATGAAAATGATGAATTTTTATTTATTACTTGGGAAAAAGATTCTAATGCCAATCGCTATTATGTTAGTGGGATGGATAATAATTTTAATTATGAAATTATCAAAACATTAGATACAAATTCCGCATTATTAAAAAAAGAAGACATAAAACAGTACCTTAACATCCGCATAAACTATATTTTTTATGATGAAAAAATTAATCAAGATATCTTAGTTAATCAATCTAACGAAATATACATGAATAAAAGAGAACTAGATAATATTACAGTTTTATTTCTTGAATCATTCGATGGAATGACAATGTCATTCCAAAGCAAAGATATTTATGATAAGTATCTTATATATGAAAAAAATGGGAATGATTATACATTAATAATTCAGACTGAAGACTTTCAAATTACTAGTAAAGCAATTGTTAAAAACAATCATTATTTTGTAGAAGGATATAGAAAAGAAAATGATGAATACATTTTGTGTGCCAAGTCACAAAAAATATCTTGTAATCCTATAAAACATGTAATACCTAAGAAGCAGGCAATTTCGATTGTAGTACCAATATATAATAGTGAGTTGTTTTTGTGTAGATGCGTAGATTCTATTTTGCTTTCAGCGCTAAAGGATATAGAAATAATATTAGTAGATGATGGATCAACCGACAATAGTCCAAATATAGTTGACTGGTATCACGAGCAGTACAAAGATATTGTAAAAGTAATACATAAAAAAAATCAAGGCCTTTCTTTTGCTAGAAACGATGGAATTAAGATAGCAACAGGTGAATACATTGCCTTTTTAGATAGTGATGACCTCGTACATCCATTTATGTATGAAAATTTGTATACTGAAGCTATAGAGAATAATTTAGATATTACAATTGGAAAGGCAATTATAAGAAAAAATATTGGTGAATATATTGTTTGCCTTGATGTTAAAACAGGCTTTGAAAACACAGTAATATATAGCTATGATCAAATGTTTTTTAATCACATTAGAAATAATTTTGAGAATATTTACTTTGTTGCTGTTTGGAATAAAATAATTAAATCCAGTATTGTTAAGCAGCATCCTTTTCCTTTAGAAAATTATTATGAGGATACAGCCTTTACTAGAATGATTTATAGTTATATTAATAAATTTGGATTTGTTAAAAATGCATATTACATATGGGATAAACGTCAAAGACAAACTAAAGGAACCTTATCTACAACATATAAAAACGGAAAAAATCAACTTATAAATCAGAAGTATTGTGATGCTGTTTTTTATGCAGTTGAGACTGGTAACACAAATAGAATTGATTACATTATATATGATTCTATTAAAGAGACTGTAGATTACTTAAAAAGTAGAAAAATATTAGACACAAAGACTGAGATATCAAAAATTTATATAGATAAGATTAAAAGTATTAATGAAAAATATAATATTTTTCAAAACAAGTTAATTCTAAATGATCAAAAATTACTTGCTGATTTGAAAAATTACATAATTATAAAATAAAGCTCAAAACCTTATAAGAAAACAAGGAAACTTCTAAGAATATAACTCATGATATATTTAAAATATAAAAAAAAGAACACATCAAATTGATGTGTTTTATTCAACTGTAACGCTTTTAGCTAAATTTTTAGGCTTATCTATATCACAGCCTCTAAGCTTAGCCACCTCATAAGCAATTAATTGTAGACAAGGTACAACTAATATTGCTTGAAAATAATCACTTATTTTTGGAACAATAATTTGTCTATCATAACCGCTAACTTTCCTATTACTAACAATTATAACTTTCGCCCCTCTAGATTTAACTTCCTCAATATTAGAAATCGTTTTATCTCTTATATCATCATCTGTAATAATTCCAAATACTGGAGTTCCATCATCGATTAAAGAGATAGTTCCATGCTTTAGCTCGCCAGCTTGGTAAGCCTCACTATGTAAATATGAAACTTCTTTTAATTTTAAACTGCCTTCCATACATATTGCATAATCTATTTTCCTACCTATAAAGAATATATCATTATTTTGATAAATTTCCTTAGCTATTTTAAGATAAGTATCTCTATCGCCAAGAATTTCATTGACATATCTAGGCAACTTTTTAATTTCAGATATTATATTTATAGAATTAGAAGCTCTATAAGCTAGCAAGCCAAATATTGCTACTTGTAAAATATAAGCCTTAGTTGTGGCTACAGCAATTTCCGGACCCGCTTCAATATAAATTTGCCTATCTGTTTCTCTAGCAATAGTCGAAGTTTTAACATTTACTATAGCTAAAGTATCAATACCATTTTCTTTAGCTTTTCGCATAGCGGCAATCGTATCAGCTGTCTCACCAGACTGTGAAACTAATATAACCAGTGTTTTCCTATCATAAAATACTTTCTTATATCGGTATTCACTGGCAAGTTCGCACATAACTTTGATACTAGCTTTTTCCTCAAGTAATGATTTACCAATCATACCTGCATACATAGCTGAACCACAGGCTACAATATGCACTTCCTCATATTCACGTAAATCAGGAATCAACGAAATATCAGCTAAAAAAGGTCTCAAAGTGTTTTCAAGTAAAACTGGTTCCTCCATTATTTCTTTTAACATATAATGATCATAACCCTGTTTATCTTTAGCTTCCGCACTTATATCGGCTGTTAAAACCTCTTTATTTATTTTTTTACTATCTTTAATAATTTCAACTTCATTATCAGATATTACTGCTATTTCTCCTTCGTCTAGCAGTATATACTTATTAGTATAATTGATAATAGCTGTAATATCAGAAGCAATATAATTTTCTGCATCATTAATTCCGACAATTAAAGGAGAGCCTTTTCTTACAGCATATAGTTTTTCATTACCTTCAAACATTATGCCAAAAGCATATGAACCAGTAAGCTTTTCTATAGCTTTTTCTATTGCTTTAATTTCATCACCATCATAATAGTAATTAATTAATCCACAAGCAACCTCAGTATCAGTATCACTGTTAAATATATAGCCTTCTTTTAATAAACGTTCCTTAATTTCACCTGCATTTTCAATGATACCGTTATGAACTAAAGTAACTTTTCCCACCTGATGTGGATGAGCATTATTCTCTGTAGGTGCCCCGTGAGTTGCCCACCTCGTATGAGCAATTCCAATATTTGATTTGATTAGAGAAGCGTTCTTAACTTTCTCCTCCAAATTTTTAATTTTACCCACGCTTTTAATTATTTGTAAGTCGTGCTTGTTTTTTAAAGCGATTCCAGCGGAATCATAGCCTCTATATTCGAGGGATTTAAGCCCATTCAATAAAAAATCTTTTGGACTATGTTTACCAACATATCCAACAATTCCACACATAAAAATTCCTCCAATGTAAAACATATAGTGCTGATATATGCTTTGTTATAATTTTGATTTTATTTTTTAACAGTATATCTTACGAATCACTAGTCCGTAGCAGCATCCGCCGAATTTTCGATCACTACTAACCTCGTCAGCTTAATAGCTCTGGCGCTTAAACGATGTTACAACCTTCCTGCCATCATTCTACTTATATTATATATAATTAGATAAAAAAAGGCAACTTTTGATAAAAAAAAATCATAATTCATGGTATAATAAAAATAGAATAAAAAGTGAAGAATAATTAGGAGGAAAAGAAATTATGACCATACTAACATTATACAAGTTTTTATGCACATTAATAGTAATATTACTAATATTATCAATTATAGTAGTTGTTTTAATGGCAATAATTAGTGCACTCAAATCAAAAGATAATGTCGATCAATATATAAAAAGTAAAAGACAAGAGGATTTAATAGATAGATTCTATGAAAATTTAAATATTGTTAGCTCTCAGACAACTCAAGAAATTTTAGAGTGCCTAATAGAAATGGAAAATCTTGATCAGTTGTACACTCAAATTGTAAAAATTGACAAAAACTTTATGAATGATATTTCATATCTCAAACTTAAAGAAAAAACACTGTCTAATATTATTGATGAGAAAATAATTAATATTAAAAGCGGAACAAAAGTGAAGGAAAACCTTAAAGGTCTTTTAGACGAAATAGATGTATGCCGAAAAAGATATCCACAGTATAATGAAGTTTATGTTGAAAAAACTAATGCGATAAAGGAAAAAATGGAAACAAAAAAAGGAATAAAACCAAAGATAAAAGAATAATGGAAAAGAAGAAATGAAATAATATTGTGTTTTATAACATTGATTTTATTAATAAAAGACCACACGTAAACTCAAAAAGGCTTTTTCTACAGTCAAGGGATAAAAAAACTATACCTTGATTGTTTTATATTAGATATTTCTCTAATATAAGTTATAATAATTATTAATGAATATAAAAATATAAAATGATGAACTAAGATTATATCTTAGTTTTTAAAATGATGTTATAATTAATAGGGTGAAGTAAAATGCTTGATGATATTAAAAATGGTGATTTAGTAATCACCCCGACTTATATAAAAAATAGACTTTTACAAGAAATGTCAAAAGAAAAAAAACTAATAAATTGTAAATTTATGACCTTAGAGCAGTTTAAAAATAATCTAATAGGTTCATATGATGAAAAAGCCTTATATTATTTGATGAAAAATTATAAACTAAAATATGATGTAGCCAAAGAATACTTAGATAATATCTATTTAGATTTCAAAGAAATAAAGCCATATTATGAAAAACTAGAAGAAGAAAAATTACTAGTTAAAAATAATTTATTTAAAATAGATAATGTTAAAGTAATCGGTTATGAAAAAATTGAACCATATATATTAGAAAAACTAAATAAAATTACATTTATAAATAACAAAAATGAAAAATATACTACTGAAGTTCATGAATTTGAAACAGAGACTGATGAGTTAGTTTATACAGCCACTAAAATAATTAATGATTTAAAGACCATAAATATAAATGACATATATTTAGTAATTCCAAATAATGAATATCTTATAAGTCTTAATATGGTATTTAAACTATTTAACTTACCATTAAGCACAAAAGAAAGCCAAAGCATTTATAGTACTAAAACCGCTAGAGATTTTTTAAATATCTTAAAAGAAACTAAAGATATCAAAAAAGCTCTAGATAATATACCACAAAATGAAATATATAATAAGATAATTGATATATTAAACAAATATGCCTTCATAGATGAAATCGATAGTACTTTCATAGAAATTGCCGAAAATGAGATAAAAAAAGCAAAATTTAAAAAAGAAGGTATTAAAGACGCAATAAAAGTAATAAAATTTGATGAAATCTATGACAAAGATAAGTATTATTACATTTTAGGTTTAAACCAAAATCTCATACCTAAGATTCATGAAGAAAAAGGACTAATAAATGATAAAACAAGAAAAGAACTAGGATTATTTACTTCTAATGATTTAAATAAGATAGAAAAGAAAAAAGTAATTGATGTTCTCACTCTTTATCCACACGTATATGCATCCTATAAGTTAAAAGATAATTTCAATACTTATTATCCATCGTCAGTTATTGCTGAGTCAAACTTAAAAGTTGTAAAAGATGAAAAAGCAAAACTAAATTACTCAAACATCTATAATAAATTACTTCTCGGTAGTATGTTAGATGACTATATCAACTATAATGAAAACGACGAAAGAATAAAAATTTTATATCCTAATTACCCAAATCTTGAATATAAGACATATGATAATAGCTATACCAAAATAGATGAAAGAAAAATAAAAAACTATTTAAAAAATCAAATTACCCTTTCATATTCGAGTATGAATAATTTCTTTTTGTGCCCATTTAAATTTTATATTCAAAATATTTTAAAGCTAAAGAAAAGTGAAGAGACCTTTCCAATCCTAATTGGTAATCTTTTTCACCATGTTCTGCAAAACCTTTACACTAAAGACTTTGATTTAGACACATATTATACAAATTACCTTAAAGATAAAAGCTTTACACCAAAAGAGACATTCTTTTTAAATAAGCTAAAAAATATTTTAGAAAAAGATATAAAAGTAATAAAAATGCAAGATAGCCATAGTCTATTTAAAGATAAACTTACAGAGAAGAAAATCATTATAGAAAAAAGTAATAGCTATAAAATTACATTCATGGGCATTATAGATAAGCTAAGTATTTTAGAAAATTATGTAGTAATTACCGATTATAAGACCGGAAATATTGAAACGACCCTTGATAACATTACTGATGGTCTAAACCTTCAACTTCCATCTTACATTTATCTAATCAAAAACGGTTTTGACAAAGATAAAAAAATTGCCGGTTTTTACCTTCAAAAACTTTTAAACAGTATTACTGTAGACGATAAAGAAGATAGTAAAACCAAATTAAGACTTAATGGCTACACCATAGATGATGAAAACATAATAGAAAAAATAGATGATACTTATGAAAACAGTGAAGTTATTAGAGGAATGAAAAAAACTAAAACAGGCTTTTATGCATATACTAAACTTATTAATAAAAACCAAATAGACTTAATAAGTGATATAGTAGAAAAAAACATAGAAAGAGTAATTAAAGCTATTGAACATTCGGACTTTAAAATTAATCCAAAAAGATTGAATGACAAATTAATAAGCTGTGAGTACTGTAAGTTTAAAGATTTGTGCTACCACAAAGAAGAAGATATAACCACGCTCACACCAAAGACATTTAAAGAAATAGTAGGTGAAATAGATGCCAAACTGGACTAAAGAACAAACACAGGCCATTAATGAAAAAGGCAAAAATATAATTGTGTCGGCAGGAGCAGGATCCGGCAAAACAGCCGTTTTAACCGAAAGAGTAGTAACCCACCTAAAGGGCAAAGTTGGAATAGATCACCTTTTAATCTTAACATTTACTAACGCAGCCGCTTTAGAAATGAAAGAACGAATAAGAAAGAAAATTAAATCTATCAAACAGTTAAAAGAAGACCTAGATAAAATTGATGCGGCAGATATTACAACCTTCGATGCCTACGCTCTTTCATTAGTAAAAAAATATAGTCATATATTAAACATTTCTAGCAACATCAAAATAGCCGAAAAATCATTAATAGATCTAAAAAAAGAAGAAATTTTATTAAATATATTTGACGAATACTATAAAAAAAACGATAAACTATTTTTAAAATTGATAGATGACTTTTCTTTAAAAGATGATAGAGAAATATTTACAAACATAATATCTTTAAATAATCAACTTTTAAATTTATATAATAAAAAAGATTATCTAAATAGTTATGTAGATAAGACATATAAAGAAGAAAATATAGATAAATATATAGAAGAATATTTAAAATATTTAAATCAAAAGAAAAAAAATATTAAAGATATTATCTATAGACTAAGTTTATATCAAGATGGAACATATATCTCAAAAATCGAAAACACTTTAAACCCATTTTTATTATCCGAAAACTATATAGATATAAAAAATAATATTACTGATGATATTCCGAGATTGCCATCAGGTTCTAGTGACGAATCTAAAAATATTAAAAAAGAGCTATCTATAGCTCTTAAAGAAATAGAAGAACTTACTAAATATGAAAGTATAGATGAAATAAAAAAGACCATTTTAAAGACTAAAGATTATGCCAAAATAATAACTGAAATATTATTAAAACTAGACGAAAGATTAGATGTCTATAAAAAAGATAATAACCTATATGAATTTATTGATATTTCTAATATGGCCATAACTCTTTTACAAGAAAATGAAAAAGTAAGAAAAGAGCTAAAAGAAAAATACTATGAAATACTAATAGATGAGTACCAAGATACAAACGATCTTCAAGAACTATTTGTCAGTTTAATTGAAAGAAATAACGTCTATATGGTTGGCGATATAAAGCAGTCTATTTATAGATTTAGAAATACCAACCCAAAACTATTTAAAGATAAATATAATCTTTATAGCAAAAATGAACAAGGATTAAAAATAGATTTAAATAAAAACTTTAGATCTAGAGGAGAAGTTTTAACAAGCATTAATAAACTATTTGATCACATCATGAATGAAGATATAGGCGGCGCCGAATATAGATGTAGCCACCGAATGATTTTTGGAAATAATAGTTATGATAGTGTTAATAAAGAAAACTACGATCTTGAAATATTAAACTATAAAGATGACGAAATATATTCGAAAGAAGAAATTGAAATATTTACCATTGCCAATGATATAAAAAATAAAATTGCAAACGGTTATGAAGTAATGGATAGTGATGGAAATCCAAGAAAAGTAAAATATGAGGACTTTGCCATATTGATGGATAGATCAAGTTCGTTTGAAAAATATAAAAAGATATTTGAATATTTAAATATTCCATTAAACATATACCGTGATAAAAAAATTACTGATTCAAACGATATTTTAATAATCAAAAACATATACACACTAATTATAGATATCCACAGTAAAAACTTTAAAGATGATTTCAAATATGCATTTACGTCAATTTCAAGAAGTTTCTTGCTGGAGACTAAAGATGACGAAATCTTTGACTATCTAAAAGATTTTTCTAATTCAAATTTATATAAAAAGTGTCAAAAACTAGCAGAGAATATCTTAGAAATAACTAATTTAAACCTTCTAGATAAAATATTAGATGTATTTGACTATTATGAAAAAATTATTCATGACGGAAACATTCATGAGCACATACTTACTATAGATTCTTTAAAGAAAATAGCTAAAAACCTAGATGAATTAGGCTACTCACCATTTGAATTCTTAAAATATCTAGAAAAAGTTTTAGAAAAAGGATTAGACATAAACATTAAGATAAATAAAGGTAGTAAGGACGCCGTTAAAATAATGACCATTCACGCTTCTAAAGGTTTGGAATATCCTATTTGTTATTATAGCGGACTATACAAAAAATTTAACATTGATGACCTTAAAAACAAATTTTACTTTGACGATAAATATGGAATAATTACCCCTTATATCGATAATGGACCCAAGACAACTGTTTTAAAAACCTTACTAAAAAAAGATTACTTAAAAGAAGAAATATCTGAAAAATTAAGACTATTTTATGTTGCTTTAACTAGAGCTAGAGAAAAAATAATCATAGTTACTAGTATAAAGCCTATGGATTTCGCGAAAAAAAGTGTAATCGATGATAGTGTTAGACTTAAATATTTATCTTTTAAAGATATTATTGATTCAGTGGGTATTATTTTAGAAGATCATATAATAAATATAGATAACCAAAGTTTAAATCTAACAAAAAAATATAACCTATCTAAAAAATCATTTAATAAAGAAAATTTTTTAAAAAATGATCCTATTAAAATAGAAGAAATAAAAATAGAACCCAAAGAGATTGAAAATGAAAAATTTTCTAAAACAGTTCATAAATTGATAAGCAAAGAAGAAAATATAAATATAAAAGAAGGCCTTCATATGCATAAAATATTTGAAAACTTTGATTTTGAAAATCAAAACTATTCATCTCTAACAGACTTTGAAGCCTCAAAAGTAAAAGCTTTTATAAATACTAATATTTTAAAAAACACAAAAGAAATATATAGAGAATATGAATTTATCTACGAAGAAGAAGGCATAGAGTATCATGGAATTATTGATTTACTATTAATCAAAGAAAAAGAAAGCATCATAATTGATTATAAATTAAAAAACACCCAAGATAGAGAATATATTAAACAGCTAAATGGTTATAAAAAATATATTGAAAATTTAACTAATAAAAAGACAAAAATATATTTATATTCCATATTGGATGAAAACTTGATTCAAATGTAAAAAGAGGAAAAAATTTCCTCTTTTAAAGTGTCACCATTTTAGCAGTAAACTTATCGCCTAAAACATCTATAAGTAACTTAGAATTAAATTTAACTTCTTCACTTATAATAGCTTTTGCAATTAATGTTTCTATGTTTCTACTTACAAACCTCTTAATAGGCCTAGCTCCATATTTTTCATCATAAGCTTCGTCAATAATATACTTTTTAGCTTTATCAGTAAGAACTATTTCTATTTTTTTGTCACTAAGTCTATCATTGATTTCATCGATAATCTTATCAAGTATTTCATAAACGACATCTTTGGATAAACTGTTAAATATAATGATTTCATCAATACGGTTTATAAATTCAGGTTTAAAAGTACTTCTAAGTTCACTCATAACTTTCTCGTGACTATCATCTACATCATCTAAGATATAGTCACTACCTAAGTTAGAAGTCATAATAATAATTGTATTTTTAAAATCTACAGTTCGTCCCTGCGAATCAGTAATTCTACCATCATCTAATATTTGAAGAAGAATGTTAAAGACATCTTTATGAGCCTTTTCAATCTCATCAAACAAAACTATACTATATGGGTTTCTACGAACGGCTTCCGTAAGCTGACCACCATCATCATAACCAACATATCCTGGAGGAGAACCTATAAGTCTAGCCACTGAATGACTCTCCATATATTCACTCATATCAATTCTAATCATGTGTCTTTCATCATCAAATAGTTCATAAGCAAGCGATTTAGCAACTTCTGTTTTACCTACACCTGTTGGACCCAAGAATATAAATGACCCTATAGGTCTATTTGGATCTTTAATACCAGCTCTAGCTCTTATGATAGCTTCGCTTACTAAATGTAATGCATTTTCTTGACCTTTAACCCTTTTTCCTAGATTTTCTTCTAGATGAAGTAATTTTTCTCTTTCCGTTCCTACAAGTTTACTAATAGGAATATTAGTCCATTTAGAAATAATAGCTGCAATAGATTCATCATCAACTACATCACTTAGTATAGCATTTTTATCTTCCTTTTTTAAATTTGCAAGTTCTTTTTCTAAAGAAGGAATAGTGCCATGTTTAAGTCTAGCAATAGTTTCATAATCATATTTAGATTCAGCATATTCAAGCTCAGTATTTGCTCTTTCAAGTTCCTCTTTTTTCTTATTTATTTCTAGATTAACTTTCTTTTCATTTTCCCAAGAAGTACGTAATTCATTTTCTTTGGTTTTAAGTTCAGAAAGCTTTTCATCTATCTCTTCAATTCTATTTTTAGAAAAGTCATCTTTTTCTTTTTTTAAAGCCTGTTTTTCAACTTCAAGCTGCATAATCTTTCTAGTTAAAGTATCTAGGGAAGTAGGAACAGATTCTAACTGAACTTTAATAGTAGCACAGGCTTCATCAACTAAATCAATAGCCTTATCCGGTAAAAATCTATCGGTAATATATCGATCAGATAAAGTAGCAGCAGCTACTAGTGCTTTATCCTTAATAGTAACTCCATGATAAACCTCAAAACGAGATTTTAAACCACGTAAAATAGTAATAGTATCAATAACATTAGGTTCAGAAACTAATACCTTTTGGAAACGTCTTTCTAAAGCCCCATCTTTTTCAATATATTTTCTATATTCATTTAAAGTAGTAGCTCCTATACAGTGAATTTCACCTCTAGCAAGCATAGGCTTAAGCATATTTCCAGCATCCATAGCCCCTTCAATCGCCCCAGCACCAACAATCATATGAATTTCATCGATAAACATAATTATTTCGCCTTCAGACTCTTTAACCTCTTTTAAAACAGCTTTAAGTCTATCTTCAAATTCACCTCTATATTTAGCGCCGGCAATTAAAGCTCCCATATCAAGTTCCCAAATGGTTTTATCTTTTAAACTATTAGGAACATCACCTTTAACAATCCTTTGAGCAAGGCCTTCAACAATAGCTGTTTTACCGACACCAGGCTCACCAATCAAAACAGGGTTGTTTTTAGTTTTACGAGATAGTATTCTACTGATAGAGCGTATTTCCTCATCGCGGCCAATAACTGGATCAACTTTTCCATCTTTGACACTTTTAGTAATATCTCTACCATATTTTTCTAAAGGATTTTGAAGTCCTTCTTGATATTCTTTTTCAGGATTCATATTATAACCTCCTTTTCTACATAATTATATCACCCTTTTTTAGCACTTGTCAAGATAGAGTGCTAAAATGTGACAAAATAATTATAGGTAATAATTGTAAAATAAAATGTAAAATTTATAAAAAAAGCTTGAATATATATTATTTGAAGTGAAAATAAAGGAGGAATAAATATGGATAATGCAATAATGATATTACAAAGTGAAAAAGAAATACTTGAAGAAATACGTCAAATAATGAGTGAAAAATTTCAGGAAGTATGCGCACCTGCTCTTGTTCAAACGCCAAGTGCAGAACTAGAAGATGTTATGGACTCATACATTGATCTAGATAAATTTACACCTGAACAAAGAGAAGAATTTGACCGAGTAAGTGAATTGTTTAAGGATGCGAGAGCCCGTTTAAATCTGTGTGATAGATATGTGAAAAGTAGAACATCCAGTGAAGTAATAGAATCATATAATCAATCAGTAGAACCGCTTGAAAACTACAATGAAATAAAAATGCATTGTAATAATATAGCTCTAGACCAGGATGGAAATTTTTCAAAATATAGTATAAAGATTGGTCCAGTTAACGTTGAAAGCCCAGAAAGAATGACATATGAAGAATTTTCACAATTATATACTACGTCATTAGATAATATTTTAGCTAGATGTTATGTATTAAATGCAGATCAAGCAAGAGAACAAATACAAGCCTCATGCACAGAAGTATATCTAAGTCAAAAACCATCTACCATGACACTATAAATGACAATATAACAAAGATAAAAAGGCAAACTTGAAAAAAACTATTATGTTGTCTTGAAGAAGTTGACAAATTATTAATAAAAAAAAATAGAATAATACAAATAGTATTATTCTTTTTAAATAGACTTTTTATATTATTTTTGTTATACTCTTGTTGTCAAAGAAAGGAGAAGTAATATGTCAAAACTTAGTAATAGAACTATTGCAGTTATAACAGTTATTACCATATTAATTGGTCTCCTTTTAATATCTGGTGATTATCTAAAATCAAAAAAAGAAAAGGCCTATGAAAAAATAAGAGTATCACTTTTTGTTGAAAAAGATAACAAAAAAGAGGATAACACCCCACAAATAGTAGAAGAATCTATTGAAAAACCAGTAGAAGAAACACCTAATAGTTATTTAGGAATTTTGACAATTGATAAAATAAATCTATCGCAAGGATTTTATGATAAAGATAATCCTGATAACAATGTAAGTAAAAATATCACATTCTTAGAGCCTACTAATTATCCTGATGAAAATAAAGGTAATGTTATCTTAGTTGCCCATTCTGGAACAAGCCATATCGCTTACTTTAAAAATTTATATAAGCTTAAAATAAATGATATAGCTAAAATAGATTATAAGGGTAAAACATATATATATAAAATAGAAAACATATATAATGAAGAAAAAGATGGCGAAGTTACTATATATAGAGATACAAATAGAAGTACTTTAACTATGATTACCTGCACTAAAAATGATGACACCAAACAAACTATATATATAGCATATCTAGAAAGCGTGAAATAAGTTAAGACAGATTACTATAAAAAGTAATTTGTTTTTTGTATAAAAAATTTTTCTTTTCCATATAATAGATTAGAGACACCTTACCTTAAAGTAAGAATTATCTCAATTTGACGTGTTTGTTAAAAAATGCTAAAATAAAGCCTGTTTTCTGCAAATATTCTATATTTTTAGGAGAGGTGAATATGAAAACAACACGGTTGATTAAGATAGTTAATACCTTAATCGTAATAGTTACTGTTATGGCTACATGTCATCCAACAGTGGTAAATGCTTTTAATACAAATAATGCTGAATTATTAGAAATTAAACCTTCTAGTGCTCTTATAACTGCCAAAAAATCTAGCACTTTAAAAATAGAAATAGATGTTGAAGAGCTAAAGAAAATCAGATTAGAGCGAAAAAGAGCTGAAGAAGAGCAAAGAAGAATAGAAGAAGAAAGAAGAAAAGCCGAAGAAGCCAGCAAAATAGTTTATGACGGAATGACTTTAGAAGAACTTTCAAACAAATTAAACCGTTCATTAAACTCTGACTTAGGAGGTAAAGGTGAATTATTCGCCAAATTATCCATCGAATATAATGTTGACCCTTACCTAGCAGTTGCCATTTCTATGCACGAGACAGGATGTAAGTGGAACTGTAGTAGACTTGTTAAATCATGTAACAACGTTGGCGGTATGAAAGGCTCACCTGGATGTGGAGGAGGCGCTTATGCATCTTTTGCCACCTTAGATGAAGGTATCAGAGCTTTTATAAGCAACATATCTAGAAACTACGCTTCAAAAGGATTAACAACCCCAGAAGCTATGGGACCTAAATATGCCGGTAGCCAGGAATGGCCTTCAAAAGTAAGATCATATATGAATGAGATAAAAGCAAAATAATAAATTTTGCTTTTTTTTATGACATCATTAAAAACCATTTAATCATAATATATTTTCAAATTTGACAAAATTTGACGCTAAAAATATTATATGATAAAATTAATATTAGAAAAATAGGAGAGATGTTCATGAATTCAACTTTAAAAGTATCTGGTATTGTTGTATGCGGAGTATTAATTTCTATTGCCTTACCACATGTGATTATAAACAGTACGTCTAAAACTTTAGCCGCAAAAAAAACTGAAGTTAAAAGTGACGTTTCAACTACAACAAATAAGCAAATGGACAATGATACTGTTATCCTTGCTGCCAAAAAAGTTACGGAAGTACCTGTAGAACCAGTAAAAGAAGAACCAAAAGTAGAGGAAGTTCAGCCTGAAGTGGTAGAAGAGCCTAAAAAGGAAGAACAAAAAAAGGAAGAAGCTAAAAAAGAGGAAAAAGTAGAAGTTCAAGAACAAATTCAAGAACCAGCTCCAGAAGTTGCCGAAGTAAAATCTTATGGAGAAATGACAGTAGATGAGCTAATTAGTGCTATTGCAAGCGGAACATATAAACTTGAATATTCTAGTAATTACGATACTAGAGCAAATAGACTAACAAAATCCAAAGGTGTTGTACAATACGCAGGACATAAAGAGACATATTACTCTGAAAAAAAGCTTCCTGGAGCAGCCCTAAAAATTCCAGGAAGGCATGTTGCTGATGATGGAACGGTAAGAGATGGAGACGGTTATATTTGTGTAGCTGCCAGTACATCTTATCTATCAAAAGGAACTGTTGTTAAAACATCACTAGGTCCAGCCAAAGTTTACGACACAGGATGTGCGTATGGAACAATAGATATTTATACAAACTGGTAAAACACCAAAAGGTGTTTTTATTTTCTAAAATTTGCTATAATATAATAGAGGTGATATAATGCAAAAAGGCTGTCCGAAATGTGGTAGAATGATTGATGAAAATTTAACTATATGCCCATATTGCAACTATGATTTTAAAGAGATAGATGAATTTTTAAAAAAAGTAAATCATGAAAAATTTACAGAAGAAGAAAAATACGCTGGCTTTATAAAAAGATTAGTCGCTGGGATGATAGATATTAATGCCATTTTAATAATAACCTATATCATATTCTTAATAATAGATAAATTTCTATTAAATATAGAAAAAACTAGCATTTTAGCAATTGCGCCATTGTTTATTTTACTATATATATTTTTAAATGCAGTAATGGAAAGAACATCATGGCACGCATCACTTGGAAAGCACATAGTAGGTATTGAAGTCGTCGATGAATATGAAAATCCTATTACCTTTGGCGAAGCTCTACTTAGAAATATAGCCAAGTTTTTAAATGTTCTAACACTAGGAATTGGTTTTCTAATTTGTGTAGCACCACCTAAACAACAGACCCTATCTGATAAAATTACCAACACATATGTTTTAAATAAAATTAGCTTTAGTGAAGAAAAATCACATGACTATGCATCTTTATTAAAAAGATTATTATCCTTTATTATCGATATTATAGTCATATTTGTAATAGTTAAAATTACATGCTATATTTGTGATTACATAGTAGGAAATATCCCAGTACCTGATATTATAAAAGATAACAAAAACAAAATAAAAACCATATTGATAATATTCATATCTATTCTTTATTTTCCTCTATACGAAAGCAAAAGAGGAAAGACAACAGGCAAGAAATATTTAAAAATAAAAATGACCGACCAAGAAGAAAATACAATCACTTTCCTTAAAGCATTTATTAGAGAAATGCTAATAATAGTGGATTTAATGACATTTGGATTTTTACTACCATTTTCTAGTAAGAAGCATCAGACCTTAAAAGATATATTAACTAAAACAATCGTGATAGATGATTAAGTTTAGGCATAGCCCTAAACTTTTTGCTATCCAAAACTTTAAAAAAAAACACATATATGGTAAAATGAATATATAAAACAAACCAAGGAGGCAGTATTATGTGTGGCTTTGTAGGATATATAAATAAAGAAAAAGATAAAAAAGACAATATTAAAAAAATGGCAGATTTAATTGCCCACCGTGGTCCAGATTCTGAAGGATATTACTGCGATGAAAATGTTGCTTTAGGTTTCAGAAGACTTAGTATTATTGACTTAAAAGGCGGATCACAACCGATCTATAACGAAGATAGTACTAAAGTTATTGTTTTTAACGGAGAAATATATAACTTTCAAGAACTTAAAGAGGATTTAATACAAAAAGGACATAACTTTAAAACTAATACCGATACCGAAGTAATTTTACATGGATACGAGGAATATAAAGAAGAAATTTTAGATAAATTAAGAGGAATGTTTGCCTTCGTAATATATGATAGAACATCCAAAGAAATATTTGCCGCTAGAGATTTTTATGGTATTAAACCATTTTATTACGCCAAGATGGGTAACACATTCTTGTTTGGGTCAGAGATAAAAAGCTTTCTAATTCATCCTCATTTTAAAAAAGACTTAAATACTAAAATGTTAGAGTACTATCTTACATTCCAGTATAGTGCCGGAGAAGAGACATTTTTTAAAAACGTATACAAATTGATGCCAGGTCATTATTTAAAATATAAAGGTGGAAAACTAACCATAAAAAAATACTACGAAATTAAATTTGACGAAGACAAAGATAAGACATACGAAGAGTGGAAAGAAGGTATTAAAGAAAGACTAGAAGATTCGATTGAAGCACATAAGATAAGTGACGTCGAAGTAGGCTCATTCCTATCAAGTGGAGTAGACTCTTCATACATCGCCGCTAGTAGTGATGTTGATAAGACATTTACTGTTGGTTTCAACAACAAAAAATATAGTGAAATAAGTTATGCTGAAGATTTATCTAGCAAGATTAATACCAAAAACATAAATAAAATTATAACCAAAGAAGAATATTTTAAAAATCTTCCAAATATTTTATATTATATGGACGAGCCTCTAGCTGATCCATCAGCTATCGCCCTATATTTTGTAACTAAGCTAGCTAGTGAAAACGTTAAAGTTTCACTATCGGGAGAAGGCGCTGATGAGATATTTGGTGGTTATAACATCTATCAGGAGCCATTAACCGTTAGCTGGTATTATAAAGTGCCATACCCTATAAGATATGTCCTTGGCAAAATCGCCAGCATATTACCCCAAAAACGAGGAATCAATTTTATCGTTAGACGAGGCAAAAAATTAGAGGATAAATTTGTTGGAAATGCCTTTATTTTCAATAACCATGAAATTAAAAAAATACTAATAAATAAACCTAGAACTAAAGGCTTTAAAGAACTTACTAAGCCTTATTATGAAAAGGTAAAAGATAAAGATGAAATTACAAAAATGCAATATATCGATTTTAACTTTTGGTTAATTGGCGATATTTTATTAAAAGCTGATAAAATGAGCATGGCTAATTCACTAGAAGTTAGAGTACCATTTCTAGATAGACCTCTAATAGATTATGCATTAGGATTGCCAGTAGAATTTAAAACCGATAAATTTACGACAAAAAAAATATTTAGAGATATTGCTAGCGAAGTCTTAGAAGACAAAGTATCGACAAAAAAGAAGCTAGGCTTTCCCGTTCCAATTAGAGAATGGATGAAAGAAGACGATACTTATAGACAAATAAAAGCTATGTTTGAAAAAAATAACAAATTCTTTAAGACAAAAAAAATTATTAAACTGTTAGACGATCATAAAAAAGGAAAAGCTGATAATAGCCGAAAAATTTGGACATTATACGTTTTTCTACTTTGGTATGAAATTTTCTTTGGAGGAGGTAGCCGATGATCTACTTTTATGTATCACTATCAACATACATTTGCTTTTGTATTATAAAATATAGAGAATCACTTCATTATTTACAAAAAGATAAATATGACACAAAAAAATATGGTAATAGGATTTCAAAAGATTTTAAAAATATTTTTATAACACCCGAATTACTTTCTTTAGTACTAATAATAGTTTCCCTAAATTTTAATATCAAAGTTTTAGGAATATGTACAATAATTATATATATGTTATTATTCCTGTACAAACTAAAAAATAAAAATAAAGATCTTAAAATAGATAAAAAAATAAAACTCAGAATAGTCATAACATTACTAATATATGTGATATTAAATATCTGGTTTTGTATAGACTATAAGCTCCGTCATGGAGCCGGAATAATTTTTGATAATACCGCACTTTATTATATAATTTTAATCATTGTTACATATTTATCTTATATAGTAATTTATATTGTTAATCTTATAGGAAAACCGGTAGACAAGTTTTTAAAATAGGGGGGATAATAGTGTTAAGAGTAAATTCGAAAGAAGTTAACCCTGGAGACACATTTTTAGCCTTACAAGGTATAGAGGATGACGGTCATAATTACATCGAAGAAGCAATTGATAAAGGCGCCGCTTGTATTATTGCAAGTCAAGGTGAATATAGTGTTAAAACAATTACCGTAAACGATACTAGAACATATTTATCTAATTATTTAAAAGAATTATATATAGAAAAATTAGATAAGATTAGATTGATTGGAATTTCAGGAACTAGGGGTAAAACAACCACAGGTGATCTTATCTATCAGCTTCTAAATAACCTCGGTTCAAAGACCGCTTATATTGGAACTAACGGCTTTTATATGAATGATGAAGTAAAAAAAATAAGTTCTACCACTCCAGACATTTATGAAATATACCTACTCATAAATAAAGCCATTGAAAATGAATGCGAAAATATAATAATAGAAGTGTCTAGTAAAGCTATCACTCAAAGACATGTTGAAGGATTGCGTTTTGACATGGTAATATTTACAAACTTTATCGTAGATGGTTTAAATGAAGAAGAAATACAGACATATTTAAACACTAAAATAGAGCTTTTTAAAATGATTAAGAAAAACGGAACTGCTATAATAAATAGTAAAGATCCATATTATCAGAATTTTGCATTACCACAAAACAACAATGTATTTTATGGCTCAAAAGATAGTGATTACCAAATATCTAATATCGGATTGACATACGATTTTACCGAATTTGATATCAATGAAATCCATGTTGAAATACCGCTATTAGGGTCTTATAATATCTATAATTATTTGGCCGCGTATGTTACTGCCAAAAATCTTCATTTTCCAGATGAAGCTATAGCAAATGCTCAAGAAAAATTAAAACAAGTAGATGGAAGATATCAGGGTATAAAATATAACGACAGCCTAATTATCATTGACTATGCTTATGATAAAAACCAAATTGAAAGTATTATAAAATGTACTAGAGAATTTGCTAAAGGTAGAATAATTACCCTTATAGGAAGTGGTGGAGAAGTAAGAGAAAACCAAAGATCACAAATAGGAAAGATGGTAACTAAAAAAAGTGACTACGCAATATTTACTACAGATAATCCAAGACACGAAGAGCCAGAAGACATTATTGATGAAATGACCAAAGAAATCCAAAATGACAATTATGAAGTGATAGTAAACAGAAAAGAAGCTATTAAGCATGGCATAAATATGCTTGAGAATTACGATATTTTATTAGTTTTAGGAAAAGGCCATGAAGAGACACAAATTATAGGAAGCGATGAGTTTCCATTTAAAGATTATAACGAAGTTATAAAAAATTTAAAAAGGTAGATAAATTCAAACAAATATGATATTATAATAATAAGGAGGGATAAGATGAAGTGTACTAATTGTGGCGCCGAAATAAAAGAAAGCGAAAATTTTTGTACTAATTGTGGAACTGCCATAAGTGAAAAGGTAGAAACATTACAAACTGAAGATTTAAAAGCTCCAGTTAATCAAAGAAAAAATTCCCATGCAGTCCTTATAGCCGTAGTATTTGTTCTAGCAGTTATTGCTGTTATCGGTATTTTGGCTGTATTAGGCTTAAAATCTACTGAAACTCCAACAGTTGATAATCAAGGTAGTACAGAAAGTGTCAATCAAGACGAAGAAAAAGTAGCTGAACCTACAGCCATATCATTTAACGGTTATACATTTACTGTACCAGCAGAATGCAAAGCGTCTGTAAGTAATAACCAATTATTCGTTTACGGCCCTGGAAGTACTTGGGTCGGAGTAGTAATGATGCAAGAAGGTAGCTATGATACTTTAGTTTCTATGAAAGATCAAATAAAAACAGCTCTATCTGCTCAAGAAGGTGCTGATGCATATGATATTACTAATGCCATTACCGAAGAAAAAGAATATGGTGGAAAATCATTCCTAATCACAAGAAACATTAAATCGGGAACTTATAATTTAGATATTTCATATGGTAAAGCTGATGACAATAATATATATGTCGTGTCAATTACTAAAAGTAATGGTACAGAGCTTGCTGAAAATGAAAGATTAGAAATGTATTCTATTGTTGCATCTGGTCAAAAAGAGGCTTAATTAAAAGTAACATATTAGAAAGATAATCGAAAAAAGATTATCTTTTTTTTACATAAAAAAGGAAAAGCAAAAACCATTTAGTATATTTATAAATAGGAGGTGTTTTTATAGTCATAAAAGTTAATGGAAAAAAAATAGATAGATATCAGAAAAAAGCAATTAATTCCAAAGCCAAAAACCTATTATTAATAGCTGGCGCTGGATGTGGAAAAACCTTTACTATTGTAGCTAAAATTAAAAAACTGACAGTAAAGGGAATTCTTCCTGAAGAAATACTATGTATATCATTTACAAAAGCATCTGCTAAAAGCTTAGAAGAAAAACTGAAAGATGAAAATATATTTATAAAAGTAAAGACGTTTCATAGCTTAGGTTATGAAATAGTAAAAAAATATAAAGATGTTAGCTTAGTAAAAGAAGATATACTAGAAGAAATAATTGAAAAAAACCTAAGAAAAGAACACAACTTAAAAAGTATAACTAAATCTAAATTTACAAGATTAGGTTATCCAAACCATATTTTTAACATATTAGAAAATAACATAATTTTAAATTCTAAAGAAAAAGAAAAAATAAAACAGACCATAAAAACTTTCATAAATTTATATAAAAGTAATAATCATAAAATTGGAGATTTTAAAAGTTTTAATGAATTAAACGATAATACAAATATATATGACCAAAAGAAAAGACATAAGCACTTTTTAAAACTAACAAAAAAAATAATAGTAGAATATGAAAATACATTGAGAAAAAAACATCAAATAGACTATCATGACATGATAAACGAAAGCATAAAAATAGTAAAAAAAAAGGGTATTTATCGTTATAAATATATTATTATAGATGAATATCAAGACACTTCCTTAAATAAAACTGAGCTTATTAAAGAAATTCAAAAAAAGACAAATGCTAAATTAATAGCAGTCGGTGATGACTGGCAGTCTATATATGGCTTTACCGGAAGTAATTTAGAAATATTTACAAATTTTGATAAAAATTTTCCAAAAACAAAGATAATAAAATTAAAAAAAACATATAGAAATTCTAAAGAACTTTTAAAAATAACTAAAAAATTTATATGCAAAAATAAAAATCAAATATACAAAAATCTAACTACCAAAAAGAAAAATAAACATCCTATTCACATCTATTATTACAAAGATAAAATAGATGAAATATGGGATAAAGTTTTAGAAAAAACAAAAGAAAAAGATTTATTAATATTAGGTAGAAACAATAGTGATATAGCAAAACTTCCAAAGCTAAAAGATAATAGTAAATTTCTAACTATTCACAAATCAAAAGGCCTAGAATCAGAAAACACAATTATTATAAATCTAGAAAACAACTATAATGGATTGCCAAGTAAAATATGTGATAGTGAATACCTTGTATATGTAAAACCAAAAACAGATAATTATACGTATGCCGAAGAAAGAAGACTTTTTTATGTGGCCTTAACTAGAAGCAAAAACAATAACTATTTATTAGTAAAAAAAGATAATCCATCAATATTTGTAAAAGAACTTATAAGAGATTACTCAAAATATATACTTATAAATTAGAAAACAATTTTTAATTCATAGTAGGTTTATATATCGTTTAGACAAAATATGTTATAAAAAGCTTAATTTGTGGTATAATATCTATACCTCAAAATGAGAACGTAAAGTAAAAGCAATACAATTATTTTTCAAAAATCTTACTTATAAAATACAAAAAAAGGTGATATTATGGAAAAGAAAAGGGAAGCTGTACAATTAATTCAAAACAAAATAAATGGCAAGACATTTTTATCATATAAAGAAATTGCTAGCATAACAGGATATCATCCTAAATATATTTTGAAACTAAAAAAGGATGTTTTAAATGGTAATATAAATTTTATCCATGGTAACAAAAATCGGATTCCAGTAAATAGTATGCCCGAAGAAGAAAAACAGAAGATAATAACTCTATATAAAAAGAGTAATGTTAGTATTAGAAAATTTTGTAATTTCTATCATACTAGAAGTTATTCTTGTATATATAATTTGTTAAAAGAAAATGGACTTTTAAAATAACTGCCAGTACGGTAGTTTTTTTGTCGACTGATATTTCTTCTAAAAGAAAGAACCTCCTAATATTTTTATTGTAAGGAGGTATCTATGAAAAAAGGTCTTACAGAAAAAGAAGTAATAGAAAGTAGAAAAAAACATGGAAGTAACGAAATAAGTAAAATAGTTAAAGAAAGTTTTTTTAAAATGCTAATAAGTACTTTAGGTGATCCAATAATAAAAATTTTATTAATTGCTTTAGCTATTAAGACATTATTTTTATTTCATAACTTCGATTGGTATGAAACTGTTGGAATAGTAATTGCGATTTTTATGGCGTCTTTCATATCGACATTATCAGAATATGGCAGCGAAAAAGCTTTTGAAAAACTAGAAGAAGATGCCTCAAAAATAAGAAGTAAAGTAAGAAGAAATGGCAAGATCAAAGAAATAGAGATAAATGATATCGTGGTTGGAGATATAATTAATATTGAATCAGGTGATCAAATACCAGCCGATGGCAAAATAATAATAGGAAGCATCCTTGTCAACGAATCTAACCTAAACGGCGAGATGAAAGAGAAAGAAAAGAAATTTAACAGTAAAGTTTATCGTTCGACTGTTGTCTATTCTGGATCAGCTACCATGGTAGTAGAAGAAGTGGGGGATCAAACCTTCTATGGAAAATTAGCTGAAGAAGTAAAAGAAAAAGCCCAAGATAGCCCTCTTAAAATTAGACTTACAAAACTAGCCGAACAAATAAGTAAAATGGGATATATAGGGGCTTTGTTAGTATCTATATCATATCTGTTTTCTGTAATTGTAATTAAAAATAGTTTTGATATAAACATGATTAAAGATACAATTACAAATTTGCCCTTAATGCTTGGACATATATTACATGCCTTAACTTTAAGTGTAACTATAATTGTCGTTGCTGTTCCAGAAGGATTACCCATGATGATTACATTAGTTTTATCATCTAATATGAAAAGGATGCTAAAAAGTAATGTTTTAGTAAGAAAACTTACAGGAATAGAAACTGCTGGTAATATCAATATATTATTTACAGACAAGACAGGCACCATAACTAAAGGAAATTTAAATGTCATCGCGTTAGTAGACCCGAGAGGAAAAACCTATCACAATGAAGAAGAACTTAGAGAAAATAAGACTTATCATAAAATGGTAAAACTAGCCTTAACAGCAAACAATGAAAGTGATTATAGTGAAAAAGGCAAAGCTATCGGTGGAAATATTACAGATAGAGCCATATTAGATTTTTTTAAAAATGAAAACTTAAAGTATACGACCATCAATAAAATACCATTTTCAAGTGAGAAAAAGTACTCCCTTACCCAAATAATTCAAGAGGAGAAAACTGTAAATTTAATTAAAGGAGCCCCGGAAATTATAGTAGATAGGTCGACTAATTACTACGAGAATGGTAAGAAATATACATTAATGCATAAAGAAAAAATAAAAAGACAAATAAAAGAAGCAACAGATAAAGGCATAAGAGTTCTTGCCTTTGCAACCTCAGAATCAAAAGATAGCATAGATAAACTATCATTAATGGGATTAATATATATTAAAGACGAAGTAAGACCAGCAGCAATAAATGGACTAAACTTAATAAATAAAGCCGGAATAAATGTAATTATGATTACAGGCGACAACATAAACACGGCAAAAGCCATTGGCAAAGAGGTCGGGTTAATAAAAAGTAATGAAGACATAATCTTGACTAGTGATGAACTACATAAAATGTCGGATGATAATATTAAAAAAATTATCACAAATTTAAAGATAGTTGCAAGATCTCTACCTCAGGATAAAAGCAGACTAGTGAAAATTGCTCAAAGCCAAAACCTCGTAGTAGGTATGACAGGAGATGGGGTAAATGATGCTCCAGCGTTAAAAAAAGCCGATGTTGGCTTTGCTATGGGATCAGGCACTGAGGTTGCTAAAGCTGCAAGCGATATCGTTATATTAGATGACAATCTTCTTTCAATTTCAAATGCTGTATTATATGGTAGGACAATATTTAAAAGCATAAGAAAATTTATAATTTTTCAGCTGACTATGAATATATGTGCAGTAAGCATATCAATAATCGGCCCCTTTATTGGTGTAGATACTCCAGTCACAGTAATTCAAATGCTGTGGATAAATATGGTTATGGATACACTAGCCGCCTTAGCCTTTTCATATGAACCTGCTTTAGAAGAATACATGGAAGAAATGCCGAAGAAAAAAGATGAAATGATAATAAATAGATATATGAAAGATGAGATATTATTCACTGGAACATTTTCAGCATTAATGTGCATACTATTCTTAAAAATGCCACTTATCCACAGTATATATAGAGATTCCGAAAATGACAAATATCTAATGACCGCGTTCTTCGGCTTATTCATTTTTATGGGAATCTTTAACAGTTTTAATGCTAGGACGCATAGATTAAATCCTTTTTCAAATCTATCTAAAAACAAAGTATTTTTAGTTATCATACTTTTTATATTAATAGTTCAAATATATCTAATATATTATGGTGGCGAAATTTTTAGGACATATGGATTAAATTTCATAGAATTTGAAATTATGATCTTACTGTCAATGCTAGTTGTTCCAATAGACTTTTTAAGAAAAATTTATCTTCGAAAACACGGTGAAAAAGGTGGGGTATGAATTTGCAATTTATACCAAAAGTGCTATAATACTAACCTGAGGTGAGGGGTTATGAAATTAACAAAAAATAAAATTAATACAATATTAGTTACTATATCATTCGCACTTTCACTAGAAAGTTGTGCAAGGCCAAAAGAAAATAACACCACAAACTATGTATCGCAAGATGTTATTATACAAGCAGTCGATTTTGGACTACATAAATGTGAGACAGTTATTGATAATACCAAACCAGAAATTTCTCAAATAAAAGCTGATTCTATAATAGATAGTTACATGTATTCATTAAGTGAAGAGTTTGATGAATTAAAAGAGCTAGCCGTAGAAAAGTGGAATAGTGAGGAATTTCAAGAAAAATTAACTTTGATAAAGCAAAAGCTATCTGACCTTGTAGACTTTGTATTTAATGGTAAAGAAATAAATGGTGTTACATTTGACGAACTAAGCGACACCGCAAAAGAAAAAGTTAAATTTTTTATACAATTAATCGATGCACAGCTAGAAAGCCTGATTCCAAATTATCAAGATAGGTTTTATAATTGGCTTGTAGGTTTAGGCACAGACGGTCTAGAACTTTGGGATGAATTAAATGAAACCTTTAATAATTATCAAAATGATGTACTAGATGAATATAATAGTAGAACTGCTGACGCAGGTTCTAGAATAATTGTTAGAAAGTAAGATAAATTCTTACTTTTTTGTTGTAAAAACTTATAAAATATGATATATTTTAGCTAGGATATAAAGAAAGAAGGTAAGATTTATGATAAATTTTATCGTATGCGATGATATTGTGAAAGACCGTGAAATCATTAAAAGTGCCATTTCGAAATATATGATGAAAAATAAGTTAGAATATAAAACCCACATATTTGATGATTACAATGATGATTTCATCAAAATTGTTCAAAAGAAACTGCCATTTAAAATATACATTTTAGATATAGAAACGCCAACTAGATCAGGCATCGACATAGCTAGAATTATTAGACATAAAGATGTTGACAGCGTTTTAATTTTCATAACTGGACATGAGGAATTAGGTAATATAGTAATGAAACATGATTTCATATTTCTATCATTTATTAATAAATTTGATAATGTAGAGGCAAGACTAACAAAAGCAATCGATAAAGCATTAAAAATGTTTAAAATAAAACAAACAATAAAATTTAAAGATAATGGAATATTATATTCTATCCCAGTAGACGATATTCTTTATATAACAAGAGACAGTATCGATCGAAAATGTATTATTGTCACTGATTATAGTGAATTTAGAGTTGGAAAAAGTTTAAACGAGTTAGAGAAAATGGTCTCAGAAGATTTTATTAGAACACATAGGGCGTGCCTTATAAATAAAAAAAGAGTCACTAGTTTTAATAAAGCAAAAAGAATAGTAACATTTGATAATGGAACCGAAAGTGATCTAATCTCTACACGTTTTGATAAGGAGCTGATATAAGATGAACAGTATTACAACTGTTATTATACAAATGGTAAGTAATATACCTATAGATATCTTAAGTTTGTATTGTTGGGAACAATGTTTAGATAATAAAAATATTTCTAAACTTAAAATATTTTTGATAGCTTTTATCATGACAATTATAACAGCAGTATTGAATTACAACGTAGCAAAAGATATAAGAATGTTTATAATTATCACATTGCTAATAACTATAAATTATTTCTGTTTTTCTAAGAAATTAAACAAAGCAATATTATCAGTTTTAATTTTGGAAGCATTTTTATGGATTGCTGAATTCACATTTGTAATAGGAGTGTCAATAATAAATAAAGATAATATTTATAACTTTCTAGGTTCCATATCAGGTTTTATTATTATAAATGCTTATATAACAATAATTTTGTTTTTGAGTTATAAAAATAAAGTTTTTAAGAAAATTTACAGTAAGCTAAGAGGAATATTAAAAGCTATTACAATAAATGAGACAGCATTGTATTTAATTATGATAATGTTAGTAATAATAACTTCTACAATAGAGAGCTATATGAATTTACCTGTTCAGATAGTTTTGACCACAAATACTATAATGGCTCTAGTTTTTATTATTATCATCATAAAATTTACATCCTTTAAATCTAGATTCAATAAAATAAATGGAAAATATCAAACAAGTATTTCTAGCTTAAGGGAATATGAATCTATGATAGACAAATTTAGAGTAAATAACCACGAAAATAAGAATGAACTTATGACGATTAGAAATATGATTAAAGCTAAAGATAAAAACACTACAGAGTATATTGATAAACTTGTAGATAACAAAATAAAAGATAATGAAAAGATACTGTATAAAACAGCCAAAATTCCAGAAGGCGGTCTTAGAGCTACTATCTATTCTAAATTGTGTGTAATGGATGAGCTTAAGATAAAATATATATTAGATATAGCTAATGATGTAAGAGCTGCGGATTTAATAAATTTAAATGATGAAACAGTCTTAAGCATTTGTAAGATATTAGGAGTATTTTTAGATAATGCCATAGATGCAGTTAAAGATTTAAAAAAGAGAAATATTGATATTGAAATCTATGTAATGGATGAAAGATTATGCATCGACATAACAAACAAAATTAAAGGTGATTTAGACTTAAACAAGTTAGGTAATAAAAAATATACTACTAAAGGTGAAGGCCATGGCTATGGGTTATCGCTTGTAAATCAGATTATTAGAGAGAATAGTGAAATCTTAGAAAATGAAAAAAGTATAAACGGCGATAATTTTACTCAAACATTAAAAATAAAAATGTAGATTAACTACACTTTTATTTTATTAAACTTTTTGGGCATTCTGGTTCATCCCACCAAAATAACCAACAAGCAGTAGAAGTTGCATTTGCAAATACACCTGCAAATCCAGCTAAAATTGAACTAAATAAATGCATTTATAGTTCCTCCTTTCATTCTTTTATCTATGTTTAAATAAATTTAAACCTTAATTAAGTTGATAATATTTATAATTATCATATTTCTGATTAGTTAGTTTATAAGTAAGTGGAGAAATCATTACACATTGAATCAATAAAGCAATAGTACAGCTATTTGATATAAAATTATCCTTAATAATTAAAGAACATATAACCATAATAATTGCAATAAGCATTGACAAAGTTTTATATATTGCTCTTCTTTTTGGACTTACAATTGGCTTTTTCTCAGTATCTGCTGGACTAAATTTGAAAATCAATATAATTCCTAATATACCAAACAGTACTTTAAACCAAATTGGTAATATTATAAGAGTACTAACGTAAGTAGCAGATAAAAAAGTTAATGCTGATGCAATAAGACAAATAATGCTAGAAGTTGCATGCATACCAAATGAAAAACTTCTAATAGCTGTATATATAATCATAAAAAAAATTAATTCCTTTAATATTCCAAGAAAATAAGCTATAGTAAATATAATAATTGTTTTTGAAATAAACATGTAAAAACCAGTCAGCCCATATTCTAAAACTTCCATTTTTTCATTAGAATAATCTGGATAAGATTTTTTAATTATTTTAAGTGAATTACCTACAACAAAATCTTTCATAATAATGCCCCTTGCTAGCATAAGAATAGCACCACCAAAAAAGAAAAAATAAAAAAACGCACAAATATAAAAAAACGAAGTATGATTAACTATTTGCATACAACGGTTCGTGACACTTGTTAGCATTTAGACAAATTAAAGTTGCTTTCAGACAAATTCTAAAGATAACATATTAGTTACTAGTAAAATCGAAATTGTCGACTCAGTACACGCGCGTATTGTCGGAATTTGTAGTATTAATTTCGCAACGAAAGGGTCCCACATGCAGTATATTAGTATTGTAAGAGAATTACTAGAAGGGAGATGTAAGAGTGAGAGGCAAAGTAAAATGGTTTAATAACGAAAAAGGCTTCGGTTTTATTGAATATAATGATAAAGAAGATATCTTCGTTCATTATTCAGCTATTCTTACACCAGGCTACAAAACGCTAGTGGAAGGTCAATATGTAGAATTCGAACTAGTTAGAACTGATAAGGGTCTGCAAGCCAAAAATGTTGTCGAAATAAAAACTGCATTAGTGTAGTTTTTTTTCACAAAAAAATAAATAATTATCCACAATAAAAATATATATTTACCATAAAAACTGTGATATAATATAATTGGAAGGTGATAAAATGAAATATGTAGTTCGTGGAAAGAAAGTGAAGGTGACGGATGACTTAAAAAACCATGTCGAAGAAAAGTTATCCAAATTAGACAAGTATTTTGTAAATGCTGATGAATTTACAGCCACTGTTGTTTTCAAAAATCATGAACCAGTCCAAAAAGTAGAGGTTACGATACCAGTTAAAAGAATGATTTTAAGGGCTGAAGAAAGTCATAAGGATCCATTTGCCGCAATTGATTTAATCATTGATAAACTAGAAAGACAAATAAGAAAAAATAAGACTAGGATGAGAAAAAAATCGGCAAAAGATAAAATGGCAGGTTTTGTCACTGATTTCGAAATTGAAAAAGAAGACAAAGATAAAAGCAAAATTGTTAAAAAGAAAAGTATTGAATTAAAACCGATGAGTGAAGATGAAGCCATACTTCAAATGAATTTAATAGACCATTCATTCTTTGTATTTAGGGATTCAAAAAACGGAGAAATTGAAGTCGTATATAAAAGAGAAGATGGAAATTACGGCTTGCTTAGAGAAAAATAAAAGTCGTCAAAAGCGACTTTTTATTTTTTTCTTACAAATACTAGGAATTTTCGATATTTTCTGATAAAATACTATATAGACGAAAGGATGGAAAATATGAACTTCTTAAAAAAAATATTTGATCATGAATATAAAGAACTAGAACGCTTTCAAAAAATTGCTGATGAAATAGACGCCTTAGATGAAGAAATGTCTAAACTAACTGACAAACAATTAAAAGCAAAAACAGAAGAGTTCAAAAAGAGATTAAAAGAGGGTGAAACTCTAGAAGATATCAAAGTAGAAGCTTTTGCTGTCGCTAGAGAAGCAGCTTATAGAGTAATTGGCGAAAAACCATATTATGTACAGTTATTAGGAGGACTTGCTATCCATTATGGTAACATAGCAGAGATGAAAACAGGAGAAGGTAAAACTTTAACTTCAATCTTGCCAGCTTATTTAAATGCTTTGACTGGTGAAGGTGTACACATCATCACGGTTAATGAATACCTAGCTGGTCGTGACGCCAATTGGATGGGAAAAATTCATGAATTTCTAGGACTAAGTGTAGGAATTAACTATAGAGAATATACTCCTGAGCAAAAAAGAGCAGCTTATGCCTGCGATATAATGTATTCTACAAACAACGAAATAGGTTTTGACTACTTAAGAGACAACATGGTAGTTAAAGCTGAAGATAGAGTTCAAAGACCACTCAACTTTGTCATCATCGATGAAGTCGACTCAGTATTAATCGATGAGGCAAGAACTCCGCTAATCATTTCAGGCGGAAGCATGCAATCAGCTAATTTATATACAAATGCTGACAAATTTGTTAAGACTTTAAAAGAAAATGACGGATATATCTATGATGAAAAAACCAAAGCTACCTCTTTAGACGCTGAAGGAATCAAAATGGCCGAAAAATTCTTTAAAGTTGATAATTTATATGATATTGAACATGCAACTTTAGTACACTTCATAAATCAAGCCTTACATGCTAATTACAGCATGAAAAAAGACTTTGATTATGTTATCCAAGATGGCAAAATAGTTATCGTTGACCAGTTTACTGGAAGACTTATGCCAGGAAGAAACTTCTCAGAAGGATTACACCAAGCTATCGAAGCTAAAGAAGGGGTTCAAATAAATGAAGAAACTAAGACTTTAGCTACAATCACATTCCAAAATTTATTCAGAATGTATAAAAAATTAGCTGGTATGACCGGTACTGCAAAAACAGAAGAAGAAGAATTTAGAGATATTTATAACATGTACGTTATTCAAATACCAACTAATAAACCTATAATTCGTGAAGACTTTAGTGATTTAATATTCGCCACAGCAGAAGGAAAATATAGTGCAATCGTAAAAGAAATAAAAGAAAGACACGCTAAAGGACAACCAATTCTAGTAGGTACAGTTGCTGTTGAAAACAGTGAACTTATAAGTAGAATGCTAAAAAAAGAAGGCATCCCACATGAAGTATTAAATGCCAAAAATAACGCTAGAGAAGCTGAAATAATCGCCAAAGCTGGTGAAAAAGGTGCCGTTACAATCGCAACTAACATGGCCGGCCGTGGTACAGATATCAAATTAGGCAAAGGAGTCTTGGAACTAGGTGGATTATGTGTTTTAGGAACAGAAAGGCACGAGTCAAGACGTATCGATAACCAATTAAGAGGTAGATCTGGCCGTCAAGGAGACCCAGGAATGACCCAATTCTGTGTATCATTTGAAGATGATCTAATGGTAAGATTTGGAACTGATAGTGCTAAAGCATTACTTAAAAGGGTAGGATTTGATGGAGAACTTTCAATAAGAAGTAAAGCTCTATCAAAATCAATTGAATCAGCTCAAAAAAGAGTCGAAGGTAATAACTTTGATACTCGTAAACATTTACTAGAATACGACGATGTTATTAATAATCAAAGAATGATAATTTATAGACAAAGAAATGAAATACTAGATAGTGAGTCTATCCATAGTACTACTTTAAACCATTTCAAAGAACACATTACAAACGTTGTAAATAGTCATTTGATAGAAACAGATAAGCTAACAGGAATAGATGTCAGTGAAATATTAGAATATGTAAACGAAAATTTACTTAAAAATGATTTAAAAGTAGAAGACTTAGAAGAACTAGACTCAGAATCAGTAATAGATACAATTTATGAAAAGGTAGTAGAAGAATACGATAATAAACTATCAGAGTTTGATGAAGACCTTAAAAATGAATTTGAAAAAGCTATTACGTTAAGAGTAATTGATACTCACTGGATGGATCACATTAATGCAATGAGCTTACTTAGAGAAGGAATTTATCTAAGACAATATGCTCAAGAGGATCCACTAAGAGCATATACTGCAGAAGGTTATGAAATGTTTGATAATTTACTAGCTGCTATAGCTCAAGATACAACTAGATATTTATTAAATGCTGAAATTAGACAAAACGTAGAAAGAGAACAAGTAATTGAAGGAACACCAAATGAAGATAAAGGCAAAGTAAAAAAACAAACCCCAGTTAAAGTTCAAAAAGTTGGCCGTAATGATCCATGTCCATGTGGTAGCGGGAAAAAATACAAACAATGTCATGGAAAGTAATAAAAGCCCAGTAATTACGGGCTTTTTTCATGCTCCGAATACTTCGGAATATACTTTAGATACCTTTTTGGATACCTTCCGATGAGTATCTAAAAGGT
>ONJI01000038.1 GCA_900318075.1 uncultured Bacillota bacterium
AAAGAAATGATTTTGCCTGAAGATAAATATAAAGTAGAAGTACTTAAAGAAAAATATTATAAAGAAATTACAGCTTATAGAGAAAAGATAGAATTAGAAAAAAAGAAAACTCAAAAATCACTCTCAAAGCCATTGCAATATTGCTTTTTAGAACGAATATTTTCTATAAAAAAAATAAATGATAAAAAGGAAAACAAATGTCAAAAGTTAGTGTAATAATACCTATATATAATGTAGAAAAATATTTAGAAGAATGTCTTGATAGTGTTGTTAATCAGACATTTAAAGATATTGAAATCATTTGTGTTAATGATGGTTCTACAGACAATTCTTTGCAGATTCTGGAAGAATACGCATTAAAAGATAATCGAATTTATATAATAAACCAAAAGAATAGAGGTGTATCAGTTGCAAGAAACAATGGTATAAAAAAAGCTCATGGTGAATATATTTGTTTTATTGACCCTGATGATATATACCCTACAGATGACATTTTAGAAGTCTTATATAATACCGCTATAAATAATAAAGTTTTAATATGTGGAGGAGAATTTTCTGATTTTTCTAATAATGAGAAGCCATATGTATTAAAACAAAATTTTGACTCAAGTGTTAAAGGATATATTTTTTCTAAAGACGAACTAATACAATATAAAGACTACCAATTCGATTATGGATTTACACGATTTTTATATCACAAAGCATTTTTACTAAAAAACAATATAAAATTCCCTAAACTTATGCAATTTGAAGATCCTCCATTTTTTGTTAAAGCAATGTTATGTGCACGTGAGTTTTACGGAATACATAAAATAACTTATGGATATAGATGCAACCACAAGATTACTATTTTCGATAAAAAACGAACATTAGACCTATTAAAAGGGGCTAAAGAAAACTTAAAATATGCAAAAAAATATAAATATAATCAGCTTTCTGATACAACATGCATAAGGTTAGAGCAATTTTATAATAGCTATAAAGATTCTCTCGATTGGAAATGTTTATGGTTATTAAATACAATGCAAAAATATAATTCTAAAATAGAAGACTTTATTATCAAAAATAATCTCATGTTTAAAGATTATATTTTCAACGAAATTTTTAAAATTTTGCAAAAACTTTTTTCAATAAGAAAGGAATATTCTAATAATAAAAAGCATAATGTTATCACTATCTTAGGTATAAAAATAAAATTTAAAAAGTCTTCAAATAAAAAATCTCAGAAAAATTATAAAAAAGTTTTGAAAAATTTAGAAAAGGAAGTTAAGCTACGTAACCTAAGAGTTTGTTTTCTTGTTAATGAAACAGCAAAATGGAATGCTCAAAGTTTATATGATGAAATGAAGAAAAGTGATATTTTTGAGCCGTTTGTGATAGTTACAAACTTGCAAAATCTTACAGGAAGACCATCTTATTCTCATTTACTGGAATTTTATAAATCGTGTGTAGACAACGTACAAATAGGTTGGGATGAAAATACGAAACAAGGGATAGACTTAAAAATGTTTAGACCTGATATTGTGTTTTATCAACAGCCTTGGGATTTATACGATAATCAAAACGTAGAATATGCATCGAATTTTGCATTGACATGTCATTTTTCATATGCAATGAGTGATGCAGCCTCTTGTATAGAAGCACACTATCATGATTTTTATTCAATTCTGTATAAGTATTTTGTATTTAGTGATGCTGAAAAAGAAGAATACAAAAACAAAATGAAAGACAATTGTAAAAATGTATTAGTTTTAGGGCATCCGAAACTTGATGTATACAAAGATTATGATGAACATAAATACGAAAATAAGTATGTTATTTATGCACCACATCATTCTTTAGAAGAGGATTCTCTTAATTATGCTACATTTATGTGGAATGGAGAGTATATATTAAATTGGGCAAAACAACATCCTGAATTTGATTGGGTTTTTAAACCCCACCCGCGTTTAAAGCAAGCTTTAATATTTAATAGTATTATGAGCGAAGAAGAGGTTGAAAATTATTATTCAGAGTGGGCAAAAATTGGACTGTATTACAACGATGGTAATTATTTTGATTTATTCAAAAACTCGAAATGTTTAATAACGGACTGTGGTTCATTTTTAATAGAGTATCTACCAACTTGCAAACCTGTCATACATTTGCGCAATCCCAAAGGAATTGATTATATTCCATCTTGTAGGATAGCTATGGAAGCGTATTATAAAGCTTGGAATGTTGATGAGTTGAATAAATACTTAGATGAGATTCTCATTAAAAATAATGATTATATGAAAAATGTAAGAATAGAAATACAAAAAAATCTTAAGTTACAGGACTTTAATTCAACTAAAAAAATAATAAACTTTTTAAAAGAAAGCATAGGTAAAAATAAATGAAACGCATAATTACATATGGAACATTTGATGTATTACATTACGGTCATATAAATCTTTTAAAGCGAGCAAAGGATTTGGGCGATTATCTTGTTGTGGCTTTGTCCTCGGATGAGTTTAATCAAATAAAAAATAAAAAATCCTATTACACATATGAACAACGCAAGATAATATTGGAGGCATGTAGGTATGTGGATTTGGTAATACCTGAAAATAACTGGGAA
>ONJI01000060.1 GCA_900318075.1 uncultured Bacillota bacterium
TAATTTTTTAAAAGAGTTAGGTAATGGTTTTACATATTATGGTCATGAAGTAAAAATAAAAATAGGTAGTAATTATCACTATATAGATTTTCTTCTATTTAATTATGAATTTAACTGTTTTGTGATTATAGAAATAAAAGTAAATGTAATGAAGGCAGAATATATAGGACAAGTACAAAAATATATGAATTATGTAGATAAAAATATAAAGAAAATTTTTCATGATAAAAGTGTAGGTGTAATTATATGCAGAAAAGAAGATAAATATGTTTTAGAATACTGTTCTGATAATCGAATATTTACTACTACTTATAAATTAAAAACTTAATAATAAAATTATTAAATATTAAAAAAATCTAGTATAATAGATTTATGAACAAACAAAAGAGATGGTCCCCCCTGAAGGGCCATCTCCAATAAAAGAATAAAAAGGGGCTGGCTAGTTTACACTAGCGCCAATTCAACTTAAATTGAATTGGTGATTAATATTATATTTATTTTTTAGATTAAGTCAAGTAGATTTTATAAAAAAAATAAAAAAAGGAGAAAAATATGCAGTTAGGCGAAATAAAAGGGATTGGACTTACTACCGAAAAATATCTGAATGAGCTTGGAATATATACAGGTGAAGATCTAATTAACTACTATCCATTTAGATATGAGATAATAGAAAAAACAAATATCGACGATTTAAAAGACGGAGATAAAATAATTATAGACGGCACTATTGAAAGTCTTCCTAATGTAATTTACTTTAGAGGGAAAAACAAAAATAAAATGAGCTTTACATTAAATACCGGTGACTTTATAACTAAAATAGATATTTTTAATAGAGCTAACTATATTAAAGATAAACTGTTAATTGGCACTCAAATTACTGTGATTGGTAAATATGATAGGAAACATAACTCCATTACTGCAAGTGATATTAAATTTGGCCTTATCGAAAAGACAGTAATCGAACCAGTATATCATTCATCGTTTAAAATAAATAGCACGAAAATATCTAAAATTATTAAAAAAACATTAGATAAAGTAAAAGTATTAGATTATATTCCAAAATCCATTTGTGAAAAATATAATTTTATGGATAAAGAAAGAGCAGTTAAAATAATTCATAACCCTCAGGATAAAAGAAGTTTAAATAAAGCTTTAGAAAGATTAAAATATGAAGAATTATTTAACTTTATGCTTAAGATAAATTATTTAAAAAATAGCAAAAAACAAGGTGATGGTCTAGAAAGAAAAGTTGACTATAAAAAAGTTACAGACTTCATAGAAACCCTTCCATTTGAACTTACTAAAGATCAAGATAAAAGCATCCAAGATATCTATAATGATCTAATAAGTAAAAATAGAATGAATAGACTCCTTCAAGGAGATGTAGGAAGTGGTAAAACCGTTGTTGCTTTTATAGCTTTATATATAAATTATTTAAGTAAATATCAAGGAGCTTTAATGGCACCAACTGAAATTTTAGCTCAGCAGCACTTCAATAACATAAAAAAAATACTTCCAAGCTTAAATATAGTTTTATTAAAAGGTAAGATGAAAGCAAAAGAAAAAAGAGAAACATTAGAACAAATAGAAAAAGGCCAAGCTAATATTATAATTGGTACTCATGCTTTAATAAGTGAAGATGTAACATATAAAAATTTAGGATTAGTTATTACCGATGAGCAACATCGTTTCGGCGTAAACCAAAGAGGCAATTTAAAAAACAAAGGAATAAATCCAGATATTCTATACATGAGTGCAACCCCAATTCCAAGAACCTATGCTTTAACCTTATATGGCGATATGGATATATCAAGTATTAAAACTATGCCAAATGGAAGAAAACCAGTTGAAACAATTCTACTAGGAAGTAGTAAAGAAGACATAAATAAATATTTATCAATGATGCTTAGAGAAATGAAAAATGGTCATCAGATATATGCCGTTGCCCCACTAGTAGAAGAAAGCGAAAAAATAGATTTGAAAAACGTCTATGAAATAGAAGAAAATTTAAAAAAAGCATTTAAAAAATTTCCTGATTATAAAATAGGAATTATACATGGCAAGATGAAACCCGAAGAAAAAGATAAAGTGATGAAAGAATTCAAAGATAATAAAATTCAAATACTAATCAGTACTACAGTAATTGAAGTAGGAGTCGATGTAGAAAATGCTACTATGATGATAATATATGATAGCTTCAGATTTGGTCTTTCTGCCCTCCATCAACTTAGAGGTAGAGTGGGCAGAAATGATTTAGATTCTTACTGCGTACTTTTAAGCGATAAAGAAACTAAAAGACTAGATGTATTAACAAAAACAAACGACGGATTTAAAGTAAGTGAAGAAGACTTTAAACTAAGAGGCGGCGGAGATATATTTGGCATTAGACAAAGTGGAGATATGAATTTTAAACTTGCCGATATTAAAAACGATTTTGAACTACTATTAAAAGCCAAAGAAGATAGTGCTAGATTCATAAAAAGCCAAGAATTTGAAGAAGATATAAATAAGCATATCAAAGAAGAAGCATTAAATTCATCGAATCAAGATTGACGTAAACTTAAAAAAATAAAATTTAAAAGCATTGACTTTTAAGACCACTTATTTTATACTTTAAACGCATAGAAAATCTATGCTATACTACTTACGGAAAAATGTGAGTAGTTAACCAAACCCCCTGATGCCCTAGTAATTATTACTAGGGCGCTTTTTGTGAATAAGTGTAAAAATAAGTGATTTAAGGAAAATATTGCCTCTTTTTTTATTGACTTTTTCGTGGGGAGAGGATATACTAATATTAGATAATAGAAAGTAGGTAAAATAAATGAAACAAAAAAGAGATCAAAGGACATTAATCATAGTATCACTACTCGCAATAGTCTTTATAATGGTAGTAGGTTTTGCCGCTTTTGCGACAAATCTAACTATTAATGGTACAGCAAATATCACATCAAACTGGTGTGTAGGATTTGATAATACTAAAACA
>ONJI01000009.1 GCA_900318075.1 uncultured Bacillota bacterium
AAACTATTTAAACTATTTAAAATAAAATTATCAAATAAACATATATAATCCTTAATTAGTTACATTTTTCCTTGTTATATGTTATAATTAACGTGAGGTGAAAAATGAACCTAAATACAAATTGGCAAGATTATGAATGTTTAAAAACCGGAGACGGAGAAAAATTAGAAAGATGGAAAAATATAATATTGGTTAGACCAGATCCACAAATAATATGGAAAAAAAATGAGATATGGAAAAACTTTGATGCTAGATATCATAGAAGTAATGAAGGCGGAGGTTATTGGGAATACGTTAAAGAGCTACCTCAATATTGGACAGTAAATTATAAAAATCTAACATTTAAAGTTTCTCCAACTAACTTTAAGCATACTGGTATTTTTCCTGAACAATCATCTAATTGGGATTATATTGATAAAAAAGTAAAAGAATATCTAAAAACTCATAAAGAAATGAAAGTATTAAATCTATTTGCATACACAGGTTGTGCAACAATGGTAGCATCTTCAGCAGGAGCAACAGAAGTTGTTCATGTCGATGCCTCCAAAGGAATAAATGAGTGGGCTAAAGAAAATATGGCTTTATCTAAATTAACTAATAATCATATAAGATTTATAACAGATGATGTTTTAAAATTTTTAGATCGTGAAAAAAGACGAGGTCGAAAATATCAAGGTATAATTATGGATCCACCAAGTTATGGTAGAGGTCCAAATAAAGAAACATGGAAATTTGAAAAAGACTTTCAAACATTATTAAGTAAAGTAAAAGAATTATTAGATGATGACTTTTCTTTTCTACTAATTAGCAGTTACACAACAGGAATTAGTCATATATCATTACAAAATATCCTAAGAAAAGAATTTCCTAAAAATATAATTGAAACAGGAGAAAATACATTACCAGTCACCGAAGATAATCTCATACTACCTTGTGGAATATATGGAAAAGTTACCAAAAATTAAAATTTTATACGAAGATAATCATCTTCTAATAATTGAAAAGCCAATAAATATTCCTGTACAAAAAGATCAAACAAATGATATAGATTTAATAACATTATTAAAAGAATACCGAAAAGAACACGAAAATAAAAAAGGAGAAGCATACTTAGGATTAGTTCACAGATTAGATAGACCAGTTGGAGGAATAATGGTCTTTGCTAAAACTTCTAAAGCCGCTTCAAGACTAAGTGAGCAAATAAGAACAAATAATTTCCATAAAACTTATTTAGCTGTAGTTGAAGGAACCTTAGAAGAAAATGGAACTTATGAAGACTATTTAATAAAAAATCAAAAAGAAAATAAAAGTTATATTACATCAAAAGATAAAGGAAAATTTTCAAAGTTAGAATACCACGTCTTAAAAACAACAAATAATTTATCATTAGTTAGAATAAATTTAATAACAGGAAGATCGCATCAAATAAGAGTACAGTTTTCCTCAAGAAATCATCCTTTAATAGGAGATTCAAAATATGGAAATAATAAAGATAATATAAATATCGCACTCTTTGCTGAAAGTATAACCTTTACACACCCAACAACAAAAGAAAAAATAACTTTTAAATTAAATATTCCAAATAAATACCCATTTAATATTTTTAATTAAAGGAGAATACTATGAATTTAAATTTAAATTATGATTTACTAATATTAATAGGCTTAGCCATTACTATAGCATCACAAGTAGCAATTAAAACAACATATAATAAGTATCAAAAAGAAAACAATAAAAAAAACTTAACTGGATTTGATACTGCAAGAAAAATACTTGATAATAACAATTTAAGAGATGTTTTAATATTAGAAACATCTGGATACTTAAGTGATCATTATGACCCAACTAAAAAAGTAATAAAATTATCATCAGATATTTATCATGGAACAACAATATCTTCAGCTGCAGTTGCTGCTCATGAATGTGGACATGCAATTCAAGACAAAGAGAATTATAAACCAATGCGTTTACGAGCCAAAATAATTCCAACCGTAAATTTACTTAGTAAAGCAGGATATTTAGCCATTATAATAGGAGCAATCTTTGATTATAGATTAATGAAAATTGGAGTATTATTAGTATTAAGTATTTTAGTATTTCAAATAATAACATTACCTGTAGAATTCAATGCCTCAAATAGAGCATTAAAACAGATAGATAAACTAAATATTTTATCAAATAACGAAATTAAAGGTGCACAATCAGTATTAAAAGCTGCTGCCTTTACATATGTAGCATCTGTATTAACAACTATTTTACAAATATTAAGATATATCCTTATAGCGGACTCAAGAAGAGGTCGTCGCTAATATAAATAATATACTAGAAGGTGATGAAAAAATGAAAATCAATGAAATAGAATTAGTTATATCAGCAGTTAGAGAAAGTCAGTATCCAACAGATATAAAGCCAGAATTTCTACTAGTTGGAAGAAGTAATGTGGGAAAAAGCAGTTTTATAAATACCATAATTAATAGAAAAAATTATGCTAGAACTTCTGCTACACCTGGCAAAACTCAAACATTAAATTTTTATAAAATTAATAATGAATTTTACTTAGTAGATGCTCCAGGATATGGTTTTGCCAAAGTAAGAAATACACTAAAGAAAAAATTTGGATTAATAATAGAAAATTATCTAAAATCAAGAAATAATCTTCAAATGGTTTTTCTTCTAATTGATTTCAGACACAAACCTACTGAAGATGATGTTTTAATGTATGAATATTTAAAATATTATAAAATACCAGTGACAATTGTATGTACTAAAGTAGATAAAGTATCAAATAATAGTCTAGAAAAGAATAAAGCACTAATAAAAAGTGAATTAAAATTAAGTGATAACGATAATTTAATATTATTCTCAGTAATAACAAAAAAAGGAAAAGAACTTATATATGAAGAAATAGCTAAATATCTATAATTAGCTATTTTTATTTTTTTACATACACTATATATGATTCAATATGATGATAAAAAGAATAGATAAAAATTATTATGAAATAAAAATATATAAAAAAATAGCCATTCAAAATATATTTATATTAAAAGAATTAACAAAAAAAATAGTAAGAAAAATAAACAGAAAATACAAATTAAGAAATGAAATAGATATAGAAATCTATCCAAGTAACTTTTTAACAATACTTGTATTAAAAGATTACAATAATATAGTAAACAAAACAAATAAACAACTATTAAAAATTAACATTTATACTGATACAATTTTTCTATATGAAATAGATTATTTTGATATAAGTTTACACTATGGAAATATATATTTCTATGACAATAAATTTTATTTAAATCTAAAAGAAATAACCAAAGAAGAATATCTATATCTTTCTGAGCATTCAAATCTAATATATCAAAATACTGAAAAAATAATAAAAAATGGATTAAAAATAAATATATAGTATTTTTCTTTATTTTCTGATATAATACTAACGAAGAGGTGAGAACTATGAAAATACCAAGTGTTGCAATAGTAGGAAAACCAAACGTTGGAAAATCGACAATTTTTAATAAATTAGTTGGGAAAAAAATATCAATAATTGAAGATACACCAGGAGTAACAAGAGATAGAATATATGGTACAGTTAACTATAAAAACTATAAATTTCATTTAATAGATACTGGTGGAATAGATGTATCAAAAGAGCATTTTAATAATGAAATAATTGTACAAGCTAATATTGCTATTGAAGAAGCAGAAATAATTCTTTTTGTTTTAGATGGATTGCAAGAACTTAATCAAAATGACTATTTAATTAGAGATATCCTTATGAAATCAGGTAAAAGGATCATATTAGTAGTAAACAAATTAGACAATATAAAAAGAGAAGAAAATATATATAACTATTACGAATTAGGATTCGAAGAAGTAATCGGTATAAGTGGAGAACATTCTCTAGGATTAACAGATTTATTAGATACCATAACCAAAGATTTTAAAGAACTACCAGAAGAAGAACAACAAGATGATCGAATTAAATTCTGTCTAATAGGAAGACCAAATGTCGGTAAAAGCAGTTTAGTAAATGCACTAATAAATGAAGAAAAAGTCATTGTCTCCCCTATTGCTGGAACAACAAGAGATGCCGTTGATACAGAATTTACATACAACAAAAAAAAGTACGTGGTAATAGATACAGCAGGTATTAGAAAAAAAAGCAAAATATTTGAAAATATAGAAAAATATTCTGTCCTAAGATCTATGAAGGCAATTGAAAGAAGTGATGTCTGTCTACTTGTTATAAGTGCTGAAGAAGGAATAATTGAGCATGATAAACATATTGCAAGTTATGCCTTAGAAGAAGGAAAACCAGTAATTATAGTAGTCAATAAATGGGACACAGTAAATGATAAAAATGATATAAGTACCTTTACTAAATTAGTAAGAAACGAATTCAAATTTCTATCATTTGCACCAATTACTTATGTATCCGCTCTTACTAAAAAGAGAATTTTTACCATTATGCCAGAAATAGATAAAGTATATAATAATTCTCATAAAGAAATAAAGACAAGTACTTTAAATGATGTAATTAGAGATGCCGTCATGCTAAAAGCACCTCCTTCATATAAAGGAAAACGATTAAAAATTTCCTTTGCACAACAAACAGGAATTACACCACCAAAATTTACTTTATTTGTAAATAATAATAGTTTAGTACATTTTTCCTATGAAAGATATCTAGAAAATAAAATTAGAGAAAACTTCGATTTAGAAGGAACACCTATATTATTAGAATATAAAAACAAAAAATAAGTAATTAACCTATTTACTCTCCTAGCATATATTATGTTAGGAGGTTTTTTATGAATTTTTCAGATAACTTTTTTAAAAAAATTGAAAAAAAAACGAACGTTAATAAGGAGAGCATTTTATCACTAGCAGACAAATTACAAAAAGGAAATATGAAAGATGAAAACACAATAAAAGAGGTTATAAATGAATTATCAAAAATGACAGGTAGAGAAGTTTCAAAAGAAAAAGAGCAAAAAATAATTGAAGCTATAGTTAATGATAAAGTACCAAATAATATAGATAAAATGTTAGACAAATGAGAAATATAACCATAGGAATAATAGCTCGTAATGAAGAAATAGACAAAACAGAAATGCAAATAGTTACAAAAAACAATTTAAAATATCTGAATAACAAATGTAATTATATTGGTATATTAAATTATAATAATGAATATATAGACACTAACTTACTAGATATTTGCGATGGATTAATTTTTCAAGGTGGTAAAAATATTTATCCCTATCATTTTCAAATTTTAGAATATGCTATAAATAACAACATCCCTGTTTTAGGAATATGCATGGGACATCAAATTATTGGATTACATTCAATAGAAAGTATGTCAGATAGTGATTTAATAAAAGTGGATAATCATAATGATAAAAAAAAATTACACCAAATAAAAACAACTCCAAATAGTTTCATAAACAGAGCAATAGGAAATATAGAAAGTGTTAATACAAGACATGAATATGCTTTAAAAGAAGTTAAAAAACCATTTAAAGTAACAGCATTATCAGAAGATAATGTTATCGAAGCAATTGAATTTATTGATAACAAACATTTCATCATCGGCGTCCAATTTCATCCAGAAGATTTAGATAACACAGAAAAATTATATAATATCTTTTTAAAAGAAGTAATAAAACGTAAAAAAAATAATCATACTTCACTTCAAAAAAACATAAAATTTAGTGATTAAAAGAAAAGAGGTATGTGAATGGAAAAAAATGAAGTTATAAAAAACATCGGAAAAAGATCAGGAGGAGATATATATTTAGGTGTTGTCGGAGCAGTACGTACAGGTAAATCGACATTTATTAGAAAGTTTATGGAAAATCTAATAATACCAAATATAGAGGATGAATATGAAAGGAAAAGATGTTTAGACGAACTTCCACAAGCTGCTGCTGGTAAAACAATCATGACAACGGAACCAAAATTTGTTCCTGCAACGGCAACAAAAATCCAAATAGATGATTTTCCAGTAAATATTCGAATGATTGACTGTGTTGGATATGTAATACCAGAAGCAAAAGGATATGAAGACGAAAACGGACCAAGATTAGTGATGACACCCTGGGTGTCGTTGAATAAGTGATACCCCAAATAAAAAATAAATAAATGCCCATAAAATAAGGGTTTAAGGCAATATTTCACTTTATTA
>ONJI01000010.1 GCA_900318075.1 uncultured Bacillota bacterium
GAAGAATATAATTATATTAAAAAGTATGTTGATAGATTATCAAAAAAATATAACATGAAATATACAATTACTCATGATGTTTTACCGTTTTACAATGATGATGAAGAATTAATTGATTATTATGAGAAAATAACAGGTAAGAAAAGAGGTAAATTCTTTGGATTATCTGAAGCAAGCTTTCTAAACGGTAATCGTGTAATACTTGGGCCTGGCCCCGTTACTGCTCATGAAGATATGGAACATATAAGTGAAAAATCATTATATGAAACTGTAGATATATATACAAAAATTATTAATAAAATATGTAAGGAGATAGAATAATGAAAAATATTATTATTGAAGAATATAATAATTTTTATTCCAACGAGGAAGAAAAAATAAAAAAACAAGTAGAAATTGCTAATGAGTGTTTAGTAATTGCTAATGATGCAAAATTTCCTACTGATTTTCAAGATGTATATGATCACTTATTTGAAGATGACTCATATATAATTCTATTCGCTAAAAATTTAATGAATAAGATAAAAGGATTTGTTATAGCCTGTGAAGAAAAAGGATATAATAACTGCAAAATTCTTCATGTACATGGAATAGTACTTAGTCCTGACATTCAGGGTATGGGTATTAGCAAACAAATAATTAATTATGCCATAAATAAGTATAATCCAGATGTAGTTACCGCTAAAACGCATAATCCAAGGTGTTTTAATGCTTTTGCCAATATTGATGGTGGTGGCCATTTGTTTTATCCAAATGAAGAACCAATACCAGATGTTGTAAAAAATATTGTTAAATCTGATTATTTCATTAATGATTCTGACGAAAATTTAATATATCGAGATGCATATCCTGATGAAAAAATTCAGCAAAGTAAAAATAATCCACTTGTGGACACTATTTTCAGTAAAGTAGGCAAATATGATGCTCAAAGCATTATTGTTATTATTAATAATGATGTTTTAGAAAAAAATAAAGTTAAGAAGAAGGAGAGAAAATTATAATGAGTAAAAGAATATTAACTGGTTTAAAACCAACAGGAGAATTGACTCTAGGAAACTATATTGGAGCAATTTTACCATTTATCGAAATGCAGAAAGATTTTGATGATGTATTTCTTTTTGTTGCGGACCTTCATGCATTGACGGTATATCAAGATCCAAAAGTACTACGTGATAGGATTAAAAGATTTGTTGCAATGTATGTCGCATGTGGAGTAGATCCTGAAAAAACTACTATTTATATTCAATCAGAAAATGAATATATACCTGCAATCTCATGGATTTTAGAATGTAATACATACTATGGTGAAGCATCACGTATGATTCAATTCAAAGAAAAAAGTAAAGGAAAAGAAAATTTTTCAGTAGGACTTCTTACATACCCTGTTTTAATGGCTACTGATATACTATTTTGTGATGCAGACTATGTTCCGGTTGGAGAAGATCAAAAACAACACGTTGAATTAACTCGTGATATAGCAGAAAGATTTAATAGATTATATGGAGAAACATTCAAGATTCCTATACCGTATATTACCGAAAGAGGAACTAAAATAAAAGATTTAAAAGATCCTACTAAGAAGATGAGTAAATCTGAAGAGAATCCAAATGGTGTAATATCAATGTACGATGACAAGAATACAATAATAAAAAAAATTAAGGGCGCTACTACTGATTCTGATATGACAATAAAATTTGACGAAGAAAAAAAGCCAGGCATCTCTAATTTATTAAATATCGCATCAGTAATTTCAGGTAAGAGTATTGAGGAACTAGAAAAAGAATTTGCTGATAAAAATTATGGTGAATTTAAATCATATGTTGGGGAAGTAACTGCCAATAGATTAGAAGAAATTCAAAAGAAATATAATGATATTATTGCAAGTGGAGAACTTGATAGAATATTAGATAAAGGGGCAGAGAAGACTAGAAAACTTGCCAAAGAAAAATTTCAAACAGTAAAAGAAAAAGTAGGTACAATTAGATAAAAAAACAGCAAAATTAATTAAATTTGAAGTTGTAAAATAAAGGTTGAATTATATATCAATCCAGAAAGAACTGATAACAATTAAATAAATATAAAAAGATTTAGAATTTTTCTAAATCTTTTAATTTTCTAATGGCACGATAATCATAGGAATTTAAAACATATTATACTTTATTATAATAATATGACAACAATATGATATAATTTGGTTAGGTGACGATATGATAGATATAATAATACCAGTATATAATACTCCAAAAATAGATTTGGAAAGATGTTTAAATAGCATTATAAAGCAAACATATAGGAATTATAAAATATATATAATAGACGATGGTAGTAATGATATTACTAAAAATTATTTAGATAATTTTATTAAAAATAAAGATAACTTTATAGTAAAACATATTAAAAACAATGGAGTTAGCAATGCAAGAAATTTAGGAATTGAGATTTCTAATTCTAAATACATAACTTTTATTGATGCTGATGATACTATAGAAAATAATTTTTTGCAGGAAGCATACGAATTAATTGAAAAAAACAATTTAGATATTATAATTGGTGGATATAATGAAATTAAAAATGGTAATATAGTTAGAACAAGATTGTCATTACCAGGATTACATATTTATGAAGGAAAAACTATTGATAATTTTTTTGAAAAGCTATTAACAAGCAAAACAAATGAAACTAATAAGGAAATTGGTGATTGCCCAACAGGAAGAATATATACACGATTATTTAAAAGGGATAGTATAGGCAATTTAAGATTTGATACTAATATTCATATGAGTGAAGATACATTATTTATGATTGATTATACTAGAAAATCAAATAAAATAGGTGTTGTTGATGGCCTTTGGTATAACTACTATATAAATGATTATTCAATATCTAATGCAACCAAAAAAGAAAGAATGATAAGTAACATCAATGACTTTATAAGTGAAATAGAAAAAAGAATGGATAATGAATCAAAAGATAATATAAAAAACGCATATCAAGCTAGAATAGAAAAATCGAATAAATATATTAACAAAATAAAAAAACACCAACAACTAAGTTAGTATTTAAATATTTCAAATGGCA
>ONJI01000070.1 GCA_900318075.1 uncultured Bacillota bacterium
GTAATCCGAAAATCTTCGCTTTTCTATCCTTACTGCGTTTTTTATTGGTTTGGTGATGTATATGGAAGAAATATCAGAAAAGAAAAAACAAAAACTTTATAAATTGAAAGAAAAATATAAAGTCCATGAAAATCTAATAATCGCAAGACAGGCTCGAAAAACATTAAGGTTTATAGAAAAGAATACTACTAATTTCCCTAATAAATATTTAATATTAAAAAATAAAATAATTGAAACTTGTTATAATATACTAGAATGGATATATAGAGCTAATGTATTTCAAAATAAAGAAGATAAAAAAGAAATAATTGTCCAAATACAAATGCTTAATTTTTATCTGGAAGAAGCACTTCGTAAAGAACTTCTTTCTAATAAAAAGTTTTTAAATTATACAAATCATTTATTGGAACTAGACAAAATGGTAAGAAGTTGGTTTACTTATGAAAAGATTAAATAATTTGTATGAAGAAGTATGCAAGCTTGATAATATAATAAAAATGACTGACAAAGTATGCACAAGAGTAAGAAAAAAAAATAAAGTAAATAAATTTGAAAACTATAAAATGGAACACATATATAATATTTACAAAAGATTAAACGAAAGAGATTTAAATGTAGGAAAATATAATATTTTCATGATAACAGACCCAAAATGCCGAATAGTAATGGCACAAGAGATAGAAGATAAAATAATTAATCATTTAATTTCCGACTATGTACTAGTCAAAACTTTTGATAATAAATATAATAATAGTATGTGTGCCACTAGAATTGGTAAAGGAACTTTATATGGAGTCAAACTGCTTAAAAAAAATTTAAACGATATAAAAAGAAAATATGATAATTTTTATGTATTAAAGATAGATATTAGTAAGTATTTTTATAAAATTGACCACGAAATTCTAAAGCAAATTTTAAGAAAGAAAATAAAAGATAAGGATGCCTTAAATATATTAAATTCTATTATTGATTCAACTAATGAACAGTATGTTAATGAAGAAATAGTAAAATTAAAAAACTCTCGAATCAATTATTTAAAACAAAGTAATCTTAAGAACAAGGATAAATTAATAAAAGAAGTAGAGGAAATACCTTTATATGAGAAAGGAAAAGGCGCAGCTTTAGGTGACCAAAGCTCGCAAGCGTTTGGACTTATATATCTATATGAAATAAATCATTTTATTAAAGAAAAATTACATATTAAATACCTAATCAATTATGTTGATGATTTTGTTATCATTCATCATGATAAGGATTATTTAAAATATTGTTTAAAACAGATAAAAAAAAACTAGAAACAGATTATAAATTAAAACTAAATCCTAAAAAAACAAGAATAGATAGTATTAAAAAAGGTATAGATTTTCTAGGATATATGTTTTATCTTAAAAATAATAAAGTAATTTTAAAAATAAGAAAACGCACTAAGAAAAAGCTCAAAACTAAACTAAGGGATTTAAAATTATTGAAAAAGTATAATTTTATTACAAAAAAGGAATTTTATATAATGTCAAATAGCTATAAAGGCTTATTAAAATGGGGTAATTGTAGTAATTTATATTATCAAGTATTTAAAGAATAGAGGAGTATGTTTTATGCTAGAAAAATATTATAAATATAAATTAGATTTTAGAGATTATTTAATACTAATTAAGTGTGGTAGTTTCTACGAATGCATTGATACAGATGCTTTTATTATAAATAAAATAATGGGTTATAAATTAAAAAACTTATCAAGTACTTTTAAAGTAGGATTTCCTGTTAGTATAATAGATAAAGTTTTGAATAAATTAATTGAAAGTAGTATTAATTATATTATAGTAGAAGATAAAATAATTTAAAAAAAAGAATTTAAAAATAATAATTATTTTAATTATAAATTTGAAAATAATACTATTATTTATAATAGTTTAAGAATAGAAAAAAAAGTTAAATATTTAAATGATAATATTTTAAATATTAGTAATAAGCTAGATGAGATAGAAAAAGTTATTAATTATTAAAGTTTTTTATTTGCAGCATTAAGTGCTGTTTTTTTTGTGACTTTTTCAAAACTAAAAGGAAATAAGCATTTTCTCCAGTATATATATTATGGAAGGAGAGATAGTAAATGAAAAATGAAATAATAATTTTTGAAAATCAAGATGTAAAACTAGAAGTAAATATGAAAGATGAAACTGTATGGCCTACACAATCACAAATGAGTGAATTATTTAATGTAAAACAAAGTACAATTGCGGAACATATTTCAAATATATTTAAGGAAGAAGAGCTTGATAAAATTACTTCTACTGGAAATTCCGATAAAAGTTCTGGAGGAAGGAAACCAAATATTTATAATTTAGATGTTATTATAAGTGCTGGATACCGTGTCTAGGATCTAAAACCAATAGATATAGTAAAATTATTGATGTGTGTAGTTATAAGAATAAAAATATCAAAGTAGTAATATCAATAATAAATTAGAGATTATCAAGTTTCTCAAACTTTGATATTTATATTTAAACTTAGGGAGGTGGCTGAAATATGAATGATGTAATTGTCAAAGAAAAATTTTAATAGAAAATTTAATATATGAAGTTAGAGGAAAACAAGTAATGTTAGATTCTGAAATGTCTGATATCAAATGACAAGGCTATCTTTATTACAAGACAGTAGCATTACTATGATATTGGTTTACCAATATCAGTGTTTATTATATTAAAATTCTTCAGACACGTCTTAAAAATTTAAGAAAGGAAAAAAATATGATAGAAGAAAAAGATAAAACATATAGTGATGTGATTAATGATATAAAACAGGACATCAATCAAACACAATTAGATATTATGATAAATGCAAATATAAGTTTAGTTAATTTATACTATAGAATTGGTAAAGTACTTTATGACAAATAGGCATGGGTGAAATAAATTTTTAGATAAATTAGCATTTGAACTTAAAAATGCATATCCGAATCAAAAAGGATTTTCAATAAGAAATTTAAAATATATCAGATAGGAAAACCACTATACATTAATTAACACATTTATTTTATTTTTTACCCCTCCTATGATAAAATGATTGTAGGATGGTGAAAATATGTATGATGTTGTAATAATAGGAGCTGGACCTGCTGGCTTATTTACAGCTTATGAACTTATAGAAAAAAATAGTAAACTTAAAATTGCCATATTAGATAGAGGATCAAATGTTGATAGTAGAGTTTGCCCAATGAATAAACTAGGCGTTCCTTGTAAAAACTGTAATCCATGTGCGATTCTCTCAGGATACGGTGGAGCCGGAACATTTTCCGATGGTAAATTAAACTTTATACCAAAGCTTGGAAAAAGTGATTTAACTAAATATATGAGTGAATCTGAAAGCTATAAACTAATAGATGAAACAGAAGAAATATTTAATAAGTTTAAAATGGATGCCGAAGTGTTTCCAAGCAATATGGATGAAGCTGAAGAGATTAGAAAAAAAGTCGCTATAGCTGGCGCAAAACTCCTAATTATTAAACAAAAACACTTAGGTTCAGACCACTTACCAGAATATATTTCTGGAATATGTGATTACCTAGAGAAAAAAGGTATAACACTACTAGATAAATGCAACGTCGAAGACATTGTAAAGGTAAAAAATAGTTACGAAGTTATTTATAAAAAAGGTAAAAAAGAAGAAAAAATATCTTCTAAATATGTTGTTGTTGCTCCTGGAAGAACTGGAGCTAAATGGGTTCAAGAACTAGCTGACAAATACAAAATACCCTATACCTCTAAAAGCATCGAAGTAGGGGTTAGAGTAGAAGTTCGTAAAGACATTATGAAAGAAATAACGGACATAATATATGACCCCACAATATTTATTAAAACTAAGACTTATAGTGATGAGATTAGAACATTCTGTACTAATCCTGGAGGCTTTGTAGCTAAGGAAAATTATTATGGTTATATATGTGTAAATGGACATGCTTTAAAAGACATAAAAAGCAATAATACAAATTTTGCTTTTATATCCAAAGTAAATCTTACACAGCCAGTTACCAATACTAGACTATATGGAGAATCTATCGCTAAAATAGCCAACGTTTTAGGCGATGGGAAACCTATTATCCAAAATTTAAAAGACCTAAAAAGTGGCCGAAGATCAGAGTGGCACAGACTAAATAAAGGATTTATTGAGCCAACCTTAAAAGACTGCGTAGCAGGAGACCTAGCCTTAGTTTTGCCACACCGAATAATTACAAACATCTTAGAAGGATTAGAAGTATTAGATAAAATTATTCCAGGCATTAATAATGATGACACACTTTTATATGGGCCAGAGATAAAATTTTTCAGTAACGAAATAGAAACAAATGATAAATTTAAATTAGCTGATGAAAATATCTATTTCATTGGTGATGGTTCAGGTAAAGCCGGAAATATTGTTACTGCTGCCGCAACTGGCTTAGTTGCCGCAAGAGACATAATAGAAAATATAACTAAATGATAATGCATAAATGATGCACTATGGGGGACTATATGGAAAAGGAATTATATATAGATTTTGATGGAGTTATATTAGACTCCCAAGAAAGATATAAAAAAGATATGTTAGGAAAGACTGCTTTAGATGATTGGATTAGTTATCTATCCTCCATTGAATGGTATAAATTCCTAAGAGAATGTAATGAAATAGATGAATCTTTATCAACACTTCAAAAACTCCAAAAATATAGAAATTTGAAAGGCATAATTACTAGAATACATGCCTTTGATGAAGGCACTGAAAAAGTTAGATTTTTAAGAGAACATGGCATAGAAGTTCCCGTCTTTTATGTCCTTCCAGAGCAAAGTAAAAGTAGTATTGTAATTCCAAATATAGACAGAATATTAGTAGATGATGATATAAATAATTGCCTAGATTGGGAACAAAACGGCGGCAAAGCTATCCTTTTAGACCCTCATAGCGAAATAGAGAGTAAAGCAGTTATTAAGTCATTAAAAAAGTTACTTTAAATTTACCAAATATCATGTTATAATGAAAAAGATAAGGTAGATGATGATATGAAAAAATATTTTATTGACAAATCAAAAAGTGTTATTTAAGGATATACCGAGAATATCACTTTTTTAATAGAAAAGGGGTAAATTATGAAATATGATGAGAAGATAATTAATAAGTTTTTGACTTATATTACAAAAGAAAAAAGTCTATCACAAGTTTGCAAAGAACTTGAAATGAATGAGTATGAAGTACTTGGACTAGTTGGATACATTAGAAATAAAGGCATAAATATTGCTTTAAAAAAAACATATAGTGACATTTATATGATTAAAATGGGGGATATAGAGTACCACGAAAAAAACACCTATGACTTTGTAAGTGATGATGCCAGCGAATTTAAATTTATTGCCATATCAGATACTAGATTAGGTTCCAAATATCAGCAACTATCAATTTTAAACGACATTTATCAAATAGGCTATGATAATGGCTATAAAAATGTCATTTTATGCGGAAATCTATCAGCTGGATTATATCGCATTACCGACATATACTCTGAAACTAATTTTATAAATGATACTCAAAGTCAAATAAACTACATTGTCGAAAATTTTCCATATATTGAAGGAATGAAAACATATTTTATTACAGGAAAACTAGATGATAGACATCTCAAACAAGAAAAAATTAGTATTGGAAGGAAAGTTGCTGAAAAAAGAGATGATATGATTTTCTTGGGTGAAAACTCATGTGATGTCCATATCGATAATACAACTATGCAAGTATTAGGAAACAAAATCGGAAAGACATACACAGTTTCTTATAGACCCCAGCAGCAAGTAGATTCTTTCCGTAGTGAGGATAAACCCGACATACTATTATATGGAGGACTTCTCCAAATGGAAAAATTTACCTATAGAAATGTTAATTGTATATCTGTTCCTAGTGTATGTGCAACTACTAAAGAAATGACTGAAAAAAGATATTCCAATACCATTGGAGCCTGGTATGTTACCGTAAAAACTGATAAAAAAGGACTGCTTGAAAGCGTTATAGCTATAAGCTCACCATATTATGTAACGGCAAAAGATGATTACCTAAAGGCAAGACCATTAAAAGAATCAAATACCAAAGCTAAAACCCTAGTTAAGAAAAGAGGGACACATTAAAATGGAAGAAAAGAAAAACACCGAATTATCATTTGTAAATAAAATATATAAATACATGCGAAATGATATGTCCATTGAAACATTTATGGATAAATTTAACGTTTCCGAATCTGAGCTTACAGGAATTATCGAACTATGCAGAATATATGGCAAAGACGTATCCATAGAAAAGAAAGGCGACACTTTAGTTTTTAAGAAAAATATAAAAAGAAATCCGGCTACCAGTAAACCAGGAATTGATAGTCCAAAACTTCATCACAATCAAATATGCGCCATATCTGATACCCATTTTGGAAACATTCATAACCAGCTTCACTTGGTTAACGAAATATACGAAGAAGCATATAATAGAGGAATAACAACTGTTCTACATGTTGGAGATTTAGTTGATGGCAACTACCCAAATAGACCTGAAAATCCAAGACAACAGTTTCTCCACGGCTTCGATGAACAGGCCGGATACGTTGTCGACATGTATCCTGAAATAGATGGCATGACTACTTATTACATTTTAGGTAGTCATGATGAAACCCACTATAAAAATGGCCAAGCCACCGTTAATAACTGGATATCCAGATGCCGAAAGGATATGATTTATCTAGGACAAGATACCGGTGAGATGAATATCGATAAAGTAAAAATCGTTTTAGATCATCCAGGTGGTGGATCATCACAAGCCTTATCATATAAGCCTCAAAAGCGAATTGAAATGTTAGAGTCTCACAATAAACCTAAAATATTGTTAATTGGTCACTATCATAAAAGCTATGCCTTTAGCTATAGAAACGTTCAGTGTATTTTAGTGCCGGCCTTATGTGATAAAACTCAGTTCCAACAAAAGCAAGGGCTTTATAATGCCTTAGGCGCTTATTTTATCGATGTATATTCAGATAAATATGGTAATATCCAATACTTCATACCAGAAGAAATATCATTTAAAAAAGAAGATATTTGGGATGAAGTTGGCAAAGACCGTAAAAAAGTTAAAAAACTAGAAATAAAACAAGGTAAATACTAAAAACCATTACTTAAAAAAAGTAGTGGCTTTTATTTCAAAAATGTGTTATTATATAGCATAACTTTTTAAAAAGGGGATGCAATATGATAAATAAAAGACAAATATTAGATAAATTACACACAGATATAGACTTAATTGAAGATAAAATTAATAATGCCGATAACCATAATGTAAAAAATGCTATAATTAGAAAATTTATTAAAACTGGAATAGCTATCGATTATGCCATGCCTTATATACTTGCCGGCTTTATTATGTTTTATGCCGGTCGCCATGTAGGACGTACTCCTTTCCTCATAGATACCTTCGAAGAAAATGAACAAATCGAAGTGCTTGATACATCTAATGGAATACATAACGTAAGAATAGTTGACTTCGATAATCCGATAAGCCATATCGAACACTCTACACCATGGAAGCTGAATGAATATGGCTTATATGAAAGAAGCCTAACAAACTATATGCTTTATAATGAAGGAAATATACTTGATGAAAATACAGTATTAAAAATGTCTAAAGAAGAAATGGATAGCATGTTCATAATTACTGATACCGAAATTATTACTAAGCCCATATTAGATGAAGATGATGAAATATATAACGAAGAAGTTATAATTGTTAAAAACTATGTAAGCGTACCAGACACTAAAATCGTTGATGAAAGCTTTGAATTTAATTTCCTAACAACGTGTTTATATCTGATTATGATATTTTTCCTAGGAAATGGTATCAAAAGTTTTAAAAAAGTAGTTTTCCAAGACTATATAAAAGATAAGTTAGAAACATTGAGTGTTCATTATAGAGTAATCGACGAAAAAGAAATCAGAAGATTGGAAAAAGTTTTAGCCATAAAAAAAGAAAATCTATCTCTAATAGAAGGATATCAAAAAAGGAAGTAAATTATGAACGAAAAAGTAAATGATAAAATTTCAGATTTAAAAGGTATAGATTTATTAGACCTTTTACAATATATTGAAAGCTATGATTTAGAATATCGCGACACTTTAAACCTAGAGGATGAAGTGACAATTGGTATAGAAATTGAATATGAGAGAATGATAAAATTTTTAATAGATAGATTTATCAAAAACAACTTTGAAGATTGGCGTTCTATTACTGATGAATCATTACAGCTGGGCGGTGAGATAAATTCTCCAATTATACATGACGAACCATATAGATGGGAAGAGCTAAAAAAAATTTGTAAATATTTAAAAAAAAGAAGAGTTATTACTGGATGTAACGCTGGTGGACACATTCATATTGGATCGCAAGTATTAGGTACTAACCATAACAACTGGCGCAAATTCGCAAAAACATATGCGGTTTACGAAGATATCCTTTTCAGATTTTTCTACGGTGATAAAATACTTGGAAGAAAATCACTATATTGTTATGCACCACCAATAGCTGACCGCATACTGGATAAAATAGAAGATTTAAATAGTGCAAAAGATCTTCAAGAATTAAGAGTACACTTGCCAGTTGCATCAAGATATCAAGCAATAAATTTTACAAATGTCAGATTTGATTTAATGGATGAAGGCGTAAGATATAAAAACACCATCGAATTAAGATGCCCAAATTCTACTGTAGAAGAAGTCATATGGCAAAACAATATAAATGCTATCGCAAAAATATTGACAGCTGTTACAAAGCCAAACTTTGACGAAGAATATTTAGATTATAAAATAGCTAATGGTGAAGCTGCATCAGTTTATGAATATCATACCTATAATGAAGTCCTTTTAAAAAAAGTATTAGAATTTACCGATTTGATTTTCGACAATAACAAAGACAAAATATATTTTTTAAGGCAGTATATAAAAGACTTTCAAGAAACAGAAACTAATTATCTAGCATTTAATGCTAAAAAATTCACAAAATAACCCCAGTTAAAATCGGGGTTTTAATTTACATATTAAACTGTAAATGTTATAATTAAACATAGATAAAGGGAGTAAGTATTATGAATAAACATAAGATAATTATATTTATTATAGCTTTAATTTTAATTATATGTTCCATATTTGCTTTAAATGTGAAAAGAGTTAACAAATTTAAAATAGAATATGAAAGCTTAAATGGCAAAAAAAATGAAGAAGGAAAAACATATAAAAGTATTAGTATTAAAAAAAATAATCCAATAGAATATGCAAACTATGAAAAAATTTTTGATGTTTTAGATAATACTGGAATAATATATTTTGGCTTTCCTGAGTGCCCTTGGTGCCGAAGTGCCATTCCATCACTACTAGATGCAGCCGAAGAAACTGGCCTTGAAAAAATATATTATATGAATAATTTAAATGATAGAGACATAAAAGTTTTAAAAGATGGAAGCATAGTCACCGAAAAAAAAGGTACAAATAACTATAATAAATTACTCAAAAAAATTGGTGATATGGCCTCAACATATGAAGGCTTAAATGATGAGACTATAAAAAGATTATACTATCCAACAGTTATTGCCGTTAAAAATGGTAATATACTGGATATAATTGTCGGAACAGTAGATTCACAGAAAGATCCATATACACCTTTAACTAAAAAGCAAGCTTTAGAACTTAAAGAAAAATACACTATAGCTATGAATAAAATTTTAATGTGTGATGCCTCATCATCATACACTTGTTAAATGTTCAGTAGCAAACATAAAAAAATGATAAAATTTAATTAAAAAAGTTGTAAACTGAAGGCACCTATGCTATAATGAATAATAGAATGGAGGGGTAAATGTGGAGGAATTGCAAAAAATTAGAGTAAAAAAATCGAATGGTGAAGAGGTAGAAGCTGAAGTAATATTGTGCTTCGAACTAGAAAAAACTGGTAAAAATTATATGATATATACCTTTAATGAAGTTGATGCTCAAAATATGGCTACAATTCATGCCTCTGTTATTAAAGAAAATGAAAACGGTTATCAACTTGACACCATGTCAGATGATGAGTGGACAATCGTTAAAGAAGTAATGCGCGAAATGATAAGAAATGAGGAGAGGTAATATGTTTGAAACTATTGGCGAAAAGAAAATAATGCTAGATAAAAATCACAACGCTGAATTAGAAAGTTCAGGAAAAGCAAAAAACACAAATGGAATAAGAGAAAGATTAAAAGAATTAGGAGCCACAATAATAGATTTTATAGGGCAAAAACGAGTAGAGATAAAACCGATATCAGAAGAAGAGTTTGATGCTAAAATCGCAGAGCTTAAAAATCCTAATTTATCTTTGGAAGAAAGGAACAGAATAATATCAGAAATTGAAGACATCATTACTTCTACAGAAGAATTATATGATAGTATAATTGCTGATCAAGATGGAATACTTACAGAAGAAGAAAGAGAAGAACTTCCAAGAAGAAAAGAAGATAGAATTTCTCAAATGAGAAAAAGTCTTAATGATGCAATAGGCCTTTCTGCTGATAAAAAAGAGGATACAACTGAAAGAACTGTTAAAAATGGATTAGCACCTACAGAATATGTGGCAGGACATATGTCTAGATTATCTAAACCAGAAGAGCCAGAAACAAACGTTGAACCAGCTACCCCAGAAGATGTTGATTTAGATGCAGGTATTGAAATAACTGATATAGAACCTGAAGATGTCACTTATGAGTATAACGATGAAGAACCAGAAATAGATATGCCAGAGCCTCAAATAGAACCCCAAGATGAAGATGTTGATTTAGATGCAGGCATTGATGTAGTTGATTTAAATGAAGATGTTGACATAACTGATTTAACTAGTTTTACCGACTATGACGAATATTTAAGAAAATATCGTAAAAAAGAAGTAAGTGATGAAGACGCTGATAAATTCTATATAGATTTGCGCCATGGTAATCATCGTCCTGGCTTATTAACTGAGAAAGAATTTGTTACTAAGAGAACTCAAAAGCTAGATCAAATTCCTCTCGAAGAAGCAAGACAAAACAACCTAGAATTACAGAAAAAAATTGGCGAAGTACAGGCAAGACTATTTACCGCAAATAATAATGCTGAAAGTCTTGAAAATCAACTAAAAGCAAAAGAAAATAGATTAAAAGAAGTAGAAGAAGATAATATTAATCTAGCTAAGACTCGCGCTGATTTAGAAAGCAAAGTAGCTAAAAAAGATGCAGAAATTAGACGTTTAGAAGATGAAAATCACGCTATTTCTGATAATTTACAAGATGTTACTAATAAAACATACAAATTACAAAATATAATAGATGAACTAAAAAAGAAGGCAGATGAATTAAATACTAGACTAGTAGAATTACAAAACCGTCATGAAAAAGATGCAGAAGAGATAAGAGTTTTGAAAAATGAAGCAGCCGAAGAAAAAGAAAAATATAGTAAATTTGTTGCAGGTTTAAATCATCAAATCGATAGCGTTACCGAAAATAAGGATAACAAGAAAGAATCAGAAGTTAAGCCTGAAAAAACTGCCCCAAAAGCAGAAAAATCAAAAGAAAAGAAAAGTAATTTAGCTACATCATCAGATAGCCCTATAGCTATTGCTAATAATGAAGAAGAAATTAGACAATTAAGAGAGTTAAAAGAAAAATTTGACAGTGAAGCACATTACGATCCTGTAAATAGAGGACGCGCACTATAACAATTAAGACTATTAGTAAAAAAGCTAATAGTCTTTTTGAAACAAATATATACTTTTTATTATCATTCGTGATATAATTTTAATATGGAGGTGGAAGTATGGAACAATGGGCTTCATGGTTAGTACTTGTCATTTTACTCGCCATGATCGAATTAATGACAGTTAATTTAGCTACAATATGGTTCGTAGTCAGTGGAATAGCAGCCTTAATTATCTCGATATTTATTGATAATTATACTATCCAGTTTGCTGTATTTGTAATAGGCGGTGTAATTTTATTAATTACGACAAAGCCATTTTTAACTAAATACTTACAAAGTCACAAAGAAAAGACAAATATCGATAGAATAATCGGAATGACCGGAAAAGTGACCGAAAAGATAACAAAAAATGAAAATGGTGCCATAAAGATCGACGGAAAAGAATGGACCGCATTTGCTGATCACACTATAAACAAAAATGAAATTGCTAAAGTCTTAGAAATAAAAGGTGTTAAAGTAAAAGTAGAAAAAGTTAAGGAGGAAGAATAATGGAACTTTTAATAATTATTTTAATTTTAGTTTTAATAATTGTTTTGCCAAGTATTAAAGTAGTACCACAATCTAAATGCTTTATTATCGAAAGATTAGGATCATACTATGCAACATGGAATAACGGATTACATTTTAAAATACCATTCATTGATAGAGTTTCTGGAGTTATAAGTTTGAAAGAAATGGTTAAAGACTTTGCTCCACAACCAGTTATTACTAAAGACAATGTAACTATGCAAATAGATACTGTCGTATATTTTCAAATAACTGACCCAAAATTATATACATATGGAGTAGATAACCCAATAAATGCCATTGAAAATTTAACTGCAACAACACTTCGTAATATAATTGGAGAATTAGAACTAGACCAAACACTAACATCACGTGATATCATCAATTCTAAAATGAGATCAATTCTAGATGAAGCAACAGACCCTTGGGGAATAAAGATAAATAGAGTAGAAGTTAAAAATATCTTACCACCAAGAGATATTCAAGAAGCAATGGAAAAACAAATGCGTGCTGAACGTGAAAGACGTGAAGCTATATTAAGAGCTGAAGGTGAAAAAAAATCAAGTATTTTAATTGCTGAAGGTCAAAAACAAAGTGCTATTTTAAATGCTGAAGCTGAAAAAGAGGCTCAAATTAAAGCTGCTGAAGGACAGGCTGAAGCCATTTTAAAAGTAAATACTGCTGAAGCTGAAGCTATAAAACTACTTAAAGAAGCAGGAGCTGATAAATCAGTATTAACTTTAAAAAGCTTTGATGCTTTAGAAAAAGTAGCAAATGGAAATGCAACAAAAATAATTGTTCCATCTGATTTACAAAATGTAGCAACCTTAGGTACAACAATTAGTGAAATGTTCAAAGATAATAAATAGTTCATACTAATATGAACTATTTTTTTGTAAAAAAATGTGAACAAACTATATCTTTCAAAAATATTACTTGTTTTTTTTAAGATATACTAATATTAGATAATAGAAAGAAGGTAAAATATGAAACAAAAAAGAGATCAAAGGACATTAATCATAGTATCACTACTTGTAATAGTATTAATAATGGTAGTAGGTTTTGCCGCTTTTGCGACAAATCTAACTATTAATGGTACAGCAAATATTTCAACAAACTGGTGTGTAGGATTTGATAATACAAAGACAAGCGCTTATGAAATAACAAAAGGAAAAAGCACGGGTACAAATCCATCAGCTACAATGGGATATGAGGGTACTGCATGTTCAAGTACATATGTACCAATAGCTAATTTAGGGGCAGTATTTTATCAACCA
>ONJI01000069.1 GCA_900318075.1 uncultured Bacillota bacterium
AGAAGAACCTAAAGTAAATACTTTAATTAAAAATCCAATAATAATTAAAACTAAAAATAAAGTAAATGATAATATAAGTGAGTATGCATTACATCAGTTTATTTTGGAAGATATGGATAATTTTCTAAAAGAGTTAGGTAATGGTTTTGCATATTATGGTCATGAAGTAAAAATAAAAATAGGTAGTAATTATCACTATATAAATTTTCTGCTTTTTAATGTTGAGTTTAACTGCTATGTCATTATAGAAATAAAAGTAAATATAATGAAGGCAGAATATATTGGACAGGTTCAGAAATATATGAACTATGTAGATAAAAATATAAAGAAAAATTTTCATGATAAAAGTGTAGGTGTAATTATATGCAGAAAAGAAGATAAATATGTATTAGAATACTGCTCTGATAATCGAATATTTACGACTACTTATGAAATACAATAAAAAAAGGAAATTAGTAAATTACCCCAGTATATTAATGAATAGAAGGTAATAAAATGTATAATTTTAAAGTTAATGATATTGCAAATAAACAAAAAGTATTAGCTACTAATAAATGAATAATGTTATTCATATATAAATAGATAATCTATAAAATAATGATTTGTCAAAATTTTAAATGCTTTATAATAAAATGAATAAATAGTATATATTAAATAATTGACATAATATTTTTAGGTTGATAAACTATATTTGGAGATAGTTAGGAGATGATGTTATGACTCCACATAATGAAGCAAAAAAAGAAGATATTGCAGATGTAGTAATAATGCCAGGTGATCCACTTAGAGCTAAATATATAGCTGAAAATTATTTAACTGATTATAAATTAGTAAATAAAGTTAGAAATATCTATGCTTATACTGGTAATTACAAAGGTAAAAGAATTACAGTAATGGCCTCTGGTATGGGTATGCCTAGTATGGGAATATATGCTTATGAACTTTATAAAATATATGATGTTAAAACTATTATAAGAATTGGTTCTTGTGGTGGCTATTTAGAGGAAGAAAAATTATTTGATATAATACTAGCTACAGATGTTTATAGTGAAAGTAATTTTGCTAATACACTTAATAATGACAATTGCCATTTGATAAGTGGTGATAAAGAGTTAAATGATAAGATAAGTGAGACGGCAATAGATAAGGGAATAAATTTATTTAAAGGAACGACAGCTTGCTTAGATTGTTTTGATCCATATATGACTGATGTTAATAAGTTTTTAGAGAGAATTCCAAGTGATATTAAACCGATTGCTGCTGAGATGGAAGCTTTTGCATTATTTTATATTGCTAAAATGCTTAATAAAAAGGCGGCTTGTTTAATGAGTGTAGTTGACTCTAAATATATTAAAGATGTAGCAACTACAGAAGAGAGAGAAAAAGGCTTAAATAAAATGATTGAACTTGCTTTAGATTCTATAATATAGGATATAATAAAAAAGGTGATAGATTTGAAATACAAAAAATTTGATGAAGGTAATTATAATCTTTATACTTTAGTAACTGATAGATTTAAAACTATAGATTTAAGAATAAATATCAGAATTCAAAATGAAAGGGATAATGATAAGTATATTCCAATGCTTTGGCGTATGCTTGTAAGTACGAGCAGTAAATATGATTCATTAAAAGAGATAAATGAAGCGGCAGTAGATATCTATGATCCATATTATGGCATTAGATTTATAGGTAGTGGAAAACAGGATGTGCTTTCTTTATCGGCAACTTTTGTAAGTGAAAAATATACTGAAAAAGGTATGAATGAGAAAAATATAAAATTTTTAGCTGATTTTATATTTAATCCTAAAATTATCAACGATGGTTTTGATGAAGAAATGTTTGAAATTAAAAAGGAAAAATTAATTGATTATTATCTTTCGACAAAAGATTATCCAAGAGAATATGCAGAAAGTAGATTTCGCGAGGAAATGACATTTTTTGATTACAAAGAACATTCACTTGATGAAATTATAGAGCTTACAAGAAGTTTAACAAGTAAAGAGCTTTATGATTTTTATAAAAAGGTTATTAACGAAGGCAAGTTAGATATATTTATCTCTGGTAATATAGATCCACTAGAAATTAAAAAAATATGTGAAAGAAATATAACTTTTTTAGGAAATTACCATGAGGATCCAGAACATGTATTTAATCAAAAAAGCTATAATAAGAAGCCTATTATAGTTATAGAAAATTCTTCAAATGTTCAAAGCAATTTGATTATTGGCTGTAAAACAATAAACATGACTGATTATGAACGAAAATACGTTTCACTTTTATATTCTTGGATACTTGGTGGAGGAATGAACTCTCTTTTAAATCAAACGGTAAGAGAGAAAAATTCACTTTGTTATTATATATATACTAACCGTAATAATTTGCTTGGTATTTTTAAAATATATGCAGGTATTGATGGAAAAGATTTTGATAAGGTTTATGACCTTATTGAAGAAGAAATTAATAATATGAAAAAGGGTAATTTTTCTGATGATTTATTAGAAAGTGTTAAAAATACTTATTATAATTCCTTGATAAGTATCGAAGACCATCAAGATGATATTATAAATAGTTTTATTTCAGAAATATATACTGGAGCTGATGATGTAGAGACTAGGCGAAAAATGATGGGAAAGGTAACTAAAGAGGATATTATGGAATTTGCTAAAAAGATACATATTGATACAGTATTTTTATTAAAAGGTGATAGATCATGAAAAAACTTTCTTATGAGAAACTTGATTTAGATATTTATACAGAAACTTTAAAAAATGGACTACGTGTGTTTTTGTGCAAAATCCCACGAAATGAAATCCATGCAAGAATGACAGCTATGTTTGGTGGGTCGACTTTAGAATTTAAATTAAAAGGTGAAAAAGGATTTACAAAAGTTCCAGCCGGTATCGCACATTTTTTAGAACATAAAATGTTTGAAAAAGAAGATTATGATCCACTGCAAATATATGAAAGAAATGGTGCTTCTGCTAATGCTTTTACATCAGAATTTATAACATCTTATCACTTCACTGGAGTAAATAATTTTTTTGAAAATTTAAATAATCTATTAAGATGTGTCCATGAACCATATTTCACTTATGAAAACGTCGAAAAGGAAAAAGGAATTATCGCACAGGAAAAGAAAGAAGACTTGGATAGTGTATATTATATAGTTCATGATAAAGCGTTAATGAATACTTTTAAAAATTTAGATTATAAAAATACAGTTCTTGGCAGTTTAGAAGATATTGCAAGTATAACAAAAGAAGATCTTTATAATACGTATAATACTTTTTATCATCCAAGTAATATGATATTAACTATAAGTGGAAATATAGATATTGATGGGACTATGAAGTTTATTAAAGATTACTATAGTAGACATGATTTTGGAAAGGCTAAAGAAATAGAAATAAAAGAAAAAGATGAACCTACAAAAGTTGTCAAAGAAAAGGAAATAATATATAAAGAAAATCAAACTAAAGAAATATATATTAATTATAAAGTGAAGAAAAATAACAAATTAGATGATAGATATCTTTCGAGGATTTATATGAATATATATTTAGCTATGAAATTTAGCGGTTTATCTGAACTGAGTGATATAACAACTAAGGACAAGAATTTTTTATCTGGAATTAATGCGAGAATGGAAGAGGTAGGAAATTTCTATATTTTATCTTTTAATGTTACAGTTAAAGATGATACTGATATGGCTGTTAAACTTATTGATGATACGTTAAAAGATATGAATTTTGATGAACATAGATTTGATTTGATAAAAAAGGCAAATTTAAATTCATTGATACTTTCTACTGAAAATGTTGGCGAAATCTGCTCGATGATAGTAAATCAAATGAGATTATATAATGGGCTTGTAACTAATATGTATTTTAAATTATTTAATTTAGATTTTGATGCTTTTAAAAATTTTATTAAAGATATTGATTTAAATAATAGATGCGTAGTTATATTGGAACCAAAAAAAGGCGATAATTAATCGCCTTTTATTATATTTATATTTTTGATATTTAATATATTTCCATAATTTTTAATAATATCTTTTATATTGTTGTAATTTTTTTCGGATATTTTAAATGTGTAGATAATTTTTTCGTCAAATATTTTTTTAATATCTAAGTCTTTTAAAAAGTAATCCATTTTTTTCATATTATCATAATCAAATTCAATATCTATTTCATAGCCTTTTTCGATGTGTCCTATTTTTGCTTGTTTTATGGCTTCTTTGACTGATGATGAATAAGCTCTAATTAGGCCACCTGATCCTAATTTAATGCCACCAAAATATCTTATAACAACGCATAAAATATTTGTTAAATCATTATTTTTTAATACATTTAGAATTGGAAGCCCAGCTGTTCCAGAAGGTTCACCATCATCTTCACATTTTTCTTTTGAATCTATTATATATGCAAAGCAGTAATGAGTCGCATCTTTATATATCATTTTTAAAATATCAATTTTTGTGTTTATGTCTTCTATTTTATTGATTGGAATTACGACAGTAATAAATCTCGATTTATTGATTATTATTTCATTTACTATTTCATTTATTATTGTCTTCATATCATCACCAATTAAATTATATTAAAAGGCCAAATAAAAAGCAAGAATTGCTTATTACTTTACATAATTTTTTTAAGGATTTTATTTTTATCAAGCGTTACAGGTGTTCCTTCAAAATAATATGATATCTCGTTCGTTATGGTGTTTTGATATAATTCGGCTTTGACTGGTACTATATTTTTAAAAAATGTTCTTATATATAGTTTTCTTAGATGTACTATTTTATCCGTTTTTATTTTTTTATATCCTTCTGGAGTTATAATTTCATTTTCAGGCTCGCTTATTTTCCATATTAGGTGTTCATCCACATCGAATATTCTGGGTTGTGTTAATTTTTCCCATAGTTCTTCGTTCATTTTTTACCTCCTTTGTGTTAATTTATTATATTAAATTATATTTGTTTAGTCAATCAATAATATCTTGATAATTTTATTTAATTTGTCTATAATACTTTTGAGATGGGGTGAAGAGTTATGATTTTAGAGAAGTTAAAGTTAGTGCCACACAAGCCTGGGTGTTATTTAATGAAAAATATAGATGGCGTAATTATATATGTTGGTAAAGCTAAGGATTTAAGAAATAGGTTAAATTCTTATTTTCACTCTTCACATACTGGTAAAACGGCAAAGCTTGTTTCAGAGATTGCTGATTTTGATTATATAGTAGTTTCATCGGAAACAGAATCTTTAATTTTAGAGATTAATTTAATAAAAAAACACGATCCTAAATATAATATTTTACTTAGAGATGACAAAAGTTATCCATATATCGAACTTACGATGGAGAGGGTACCTAGACTACTTGTTGTTAGAAATGTTCATAGAAAGAAAAATAAAACGAGATTATTTGGACCTTATCCTAATGTTACGGCAGCTAGAAGTACAGTAAATTTACTTAATAGGTTATATCCTCTAAGAAAGTGTAAAACGTATCAAAAAAGGCCTTGTCTTTATTATCATATTGGTCAGTGTTTGGGTTACTGCACCAATAATGTTGATCCTAAAAAAGTAAAAGAGATGGAAGACGATATTGTAAGGTTTTTAAAGGGTGATGACAAAGTTGTTACTGATAAGTTGAGGGCAGAAATTGAATTTGAAAGTGAAAATTTAAGATATGAAAAAGCTTTAGAACTTAAGGAAATGCTTGATTATATAAAAATTACTTTGGTTAAACAAAAGATCGAGACTAATGATAATATTGATAGAGATATATTTGGCTATTATAATGATGGTATTTATTTAAGTGTGTTTATATTTTTTATCAGAGGCAGCAAAATAGCTGGTCATCACCATCAGATTATTCCTCTAATTGATAGTGAAGGAGAAGAACTTACGAGATATATCGCAAAATTTTATGATAAAGCTTTAGTACCTAAGGAAGTTCTTGTACCTAGCATTGTCGATGATAAACTTCTTTCGGATTACTTTAGAATTTCTGTGAAGGTTCCAGAAAGAGGCGTAAAGAAAAAACTTGTCGATATGGCAAGTGGTAATGCGAAAAAGCAACTTGAAGATGAAATTGAATTACTTTTAAAAGATGAGGAACGTACGAGTAAAGTCAACGATGAGCTTAGGGACGTTTTAGGATTAGAAAAATTAGATAGAATTGAGCTATTTGATAATGCTCATCTATTTGGAACATATAATGTATCTGGTATGGTTGTATTTATCGATGGAAGACCAGCTAAAAATGAATACCGTAAATATAAAATTTCCTTTGATAAAAATGATGATTATGGAACGATGAGAGAGGTTTTATATCGAAGATATTTTAGAGTTTTAAAAGATGATTTAGTAAGACCTGATTTAATCATTGTCGATGGTGGTATTGGACAGATGAATGTTGCTAAAGAAGTTTTATCGGGATTTAATATGGATATTCTGATAGTTGGTTTAAAAAAAGATGATAAGCATGCGACTAATGCTTTGGTTACTTTTGATAGAGAGATTCCAATTGAAAAGCGAAGTAATTTATTTCATTATTTAGAAAGAATGCAAGATGAAGTTCATAACTATACAATTAGTTATCATAAACAAATAAGAAGCAAAGGCCTTTATGCATCTATTTTAGATAATGTAGATGGAATTGGCTCTAAGAGAAAACAGGAACTTTTAAAAAAATATAAAACTGTTAGTAATATGCAAAAGCAATCTGTGAGTGAACTTTCTAAAATTGTTCCTGAAAATGTAGCTATAAACTTGAAAAAAATTTTAGATGAAATATCTTACGAAAATAAAGAGAAGAATTAAAAATTATAATGTGGAGTTTGTTAATCCGGCTTTACATTTTTTTTATATTTTGATATATTAGAAAAGTAGGATAGAGGAGTAAGTAGTATGAAAAAATCATTAATAATTATTGGAATTGTGTTTATGATTAGTATAGTTTTATTTGGCATAGGTTGTATTTGGGCAAAAGGACTAAAGGAAGATCAAAAGGAAACTAAAGCTAAGATGAAGCTTGTGTTGGAAGCTTATCCTAGTTTCAACGAAAGTGTCAATGGACTTGCGGATAAAAGAAATATACTTTATGAATATAGAGATGAGCTATATTTTGAAACATTGAGTGAAAGTACCGAAGTTTGGAATAAATTTATGGAAGAGTATGCTGAGGGAATCAAAAATGTCGAAAGTACAGCAAAAGTTTTAAAAGATAATTGTAAGGTAAAATATGGAGATGTAGGCACTAATAGTAAGTGTACGGCATTTAAAGCTAATTACGAGGCAGCTCATAATTACTATATAACTGATGTTACAGCTTATAATAAACTTGTCGATAATTACGATGAGTGGAATAAGGAAAATGGTGGGAAATATAAATCTATTAATAAAGCTGGTTTTCCTGTTTATAAGAAATACATTGATTTTGATAATGATGGTGAATATTTTGGCAAAGAAGTAGAGGTAAGTTATAATGAATGATTTATTTGAAAATGATGAAGAAAAAGGCCTTTCAGAAATCGGGGATTTTTCTAAAGAGGAAAAAGATATATATGGTTCTTTAAATACTGAAAGTGAAGGAATTTATCAAAAGCGAAGTGCGAAGCACAAAAGAAAAAAACTGAAAGTGTGGCAAAGAATTTTAGTAGTTTTAATTTGCATAGGAATTTTAGGTGCTTCTGCACTAGTATTTATATTATATGGACCTTATCCAAATTTTCGTGAATGGCTTATTACGACGGCTATGACGACTATGAATCATCAGTATTTAGCCACATGGTTTTATAGTGATGAAACTATAAATTCAGTTTTAAAAAAGAATTATGTTGTGGAGTTAGACGAAGAAGCGAATATTGATCAGGTCAAGTTTGTCGATTATACTAACCTTAAAGTTATGTATAAAAATAAATATGAAAAGGAAATACTTACTAGAGATGAGGGTAATGATTTATATAAGGTAATTAATATAGATGAGACTGGAATGAGAGGATATTTAGTTGTTATATATAATCCTGCAAAAGTAAAACTAGCAACAGCTGCTAACATGAATTCTTACGGTGAAATGCTTACCGATATGGTCAAAAAAAATAATGCGGTAATCGGTATGAATGCTAGTGGTTTTAAAGATCCTAATTATAATGGTAATGGTGGATCACCACACGGAATTGTTATTAAAGATGGCAAGCTTGTTAGTAATTTAGAAAAGCCTAATGTTGGTGGCGGTATTATTGGTTTTACTTCTGATAATAAGCTTATGCTTGGTAAGATGACAGCTAGTGCAGCTTTAGAAAAAGGTGTTAGGGATGCAGTTGAATTTGGCCCTTATCTAATTATCAATGGTAAGCCTTCATTTATTAAGGGTAATGGTGGATGGGGAACTGCTCCAAGAAGTGCCATTGCTCAAAGACAAGATGGAATAGTTCTTTTCTTAGTTATGGATGGCCGAGATTATTCACATGGCATTGATGGTGTTGGTATGGTGGAACTTACAGAAATCTTAATGAGATATGGGGCTTATAATGCTTCTAATCTTGATGGAGGTACATCTTCAGGACTTGTTGTTGATGGGAAGTTTATAAATAAGCCAGTTAATGCTAGTGGACAGCAAAAAACAAGAAAAATACCAAATGCATGGGTTGTTGTTAAGTAATTTACAAATTATTTAGACATATATTTACACTAGTTATTATTATTTTTATTTTGAAATGTTTGTACTTTGATATAATAGAGATAAGAGTGGGTGATTTATATGGCTAAGCATTCAAAAAAATCTAAAAAACCGATGGGATTATTTGTGTTTTTGTTTCTTCTTATTATAGGCTTTGGAGTTTATTATGCGATAACGCATGAAGAAGAACTTCAAAATGCAGCTTTTGATATGATGGGTGAAGTGCAGATAAAGTCATTAAAAGTAGTAGATCAATTTTCTAAAACTAGACCAGTTGCGGTTATGATAAATAACAATCATCAGGCCTGGCCGCATGCTGGTTTAGAAGATGCATATATCACTTATGAGATAATTGCAGAAGGCGGAATAACAAGGTTAATGGCAATTTTCAAAGATAAAGATACTTCTAAAATTGGTTCTGTCAGAAGTGCTAGACCATACTTCTTAGATTATGCTTTAGAAAACGATGCAATTTATGTCCACTTTGGCTGGAGCGAAGATGCTAGGTTAGATATTAAATCTTTAGGCGTTAGTAATATAAATGGGCTTACAGATGATGGGGCTTTTTGGCGAGATACCTCTTTAAAAAAAGCTAAAGAGCATACAGCTTTTACTAGTATGGAAAGAATTGATAAGTATGCTAAAGAAAAAGGCTATTGGCGTGACACAAATAAGGATTTACTCTTAGAATATAGTGTGGATGAAATTGATCTCAGTACTAGAGAAGATGCTATAAAAGCAGATAAAGTTTTTATGAAATACTCCTATTATACTAATACTAGTTATGAATATGATAGTGAAAATAAAGTTTATAAGCGTTTTATGTCAGGAACGAGTCATGTTGATGCGATAACTGGCGAGCAGTACACTTATAAAAATATTATTATTACTCCGATTAAGAATAAAAGTTATGATAGTTATGGTAGGCAAAAACTTGATAATATAGGTTCTGGTAATGGCTATTTTGTAACTGATGGTTATGCGATTCCAATAACTTGGTCTAAGGAAGGTAGAAGCAGTCAAACTGTTTATAAAAATATGGATGGGGAAGAAATAAAAGTTAACGATGGAAATACATTTATTCAGATAACCCCGATAGGACAAGAATTAAAAATTGAAGGAAATGAACAGTAATATCAATTTGTAATTTATATACATTTGTGGTATAATGTTCAGGCGTTTGAGGTGAAATTATATGGATAGTCTGAATGACTTAAGATATATGAATATTGTTAATCAATATATAAATAATGAGGAATTTAAAAAGACAAAACAGATTGAACATCATGGAATAACGAGATTTGAACATTCTTTAAAGGTATCTTATTATTCTTATAAAGTTGCTAGAGTTTTAGGACTTGATTATGAGCAGACAGCAATTGGTGGTCTTTTACATGATTTCTTCATTAGTCCTAAGGATAGAACGAAAATTGAAAGATTGAGCTCTGTTTTTACGCATCCCAAAATAGCTTTAAAGACCGCAGAGTCACAATTCGATTTAACTGTTAAGGAAAAGGATATGATATTGTCACATATGTTCCCTATTTATATTTCAGTTCCAAAGTATATGGAAAGCTGGATAGTTAGTACAGTTGATAAAATTGTAGCTGCTAGTGAATTTTCACTTAAATTTAAATTTAGAGTAAAATATGCATATGATTTATTGCTTTTATTTACAATAAGTTTGATGAAATAAATTTGAGACAAATTTTATAATTTGTTTCTTTTATTGTAACTATTTATATATTTTTTGGTATAATGTTTATATGTCCTTGTAGCTCAGTAGGATAGAGCAATCGCCTCCTAAGCGATAGGTCGGCAGTTCGAATCTGCCCAAGGACGCCATTTTGTCTTAAACAAGTTTTGCTTGTTTTTTTGTTTTAATATCTGAAAAATTACATATAATTATAATGGGTGATGATATATGATAAAATGGAAAAATTTAATATTCAATATTTTAATTCCTAATGTTTTAGGCTTTTTGGGTAGTTTGATTGGAAATGTTCAAAATGGATTTGATGGAATTATTAAGCCATCTTTTACACCTCCAGCTATTGTTTTTCCTATTGCTTGGACGATACTGTATATTCTTATGGGTGTATCTTCTTATATCATAAGCGAAAGTGGTAATGAAGGAAAAAATAAGGCTTTATTGATATATGGTATACAGTTATTACTTAATGTTTCATGGACGTATTTTTTCTTTAATTTAAACTGGTTTTTCTTTTCATTTATATTAGTTATGGTCATAATTATTTTAGTAATTTTGATGATTAGAAATTATTATAGTATAAATAGGTTAGCAGCTTATTTGCAAATTCCTTATCTCATATGGCTTGTTTTTGCAGCAATACTTAGTTATAATGTATATCTATTAAATTAGACACTTTGGTGTCTTTTTTTGCTGTAAAAATGCAAGTGACTATATGAAGTTAAATTATGTGTGAAGTTAAGGGTTTTATTAAAAATAGTACATTATTGTATTTTTTAAAGTTTTGCTTTGTAATTAAATGAAGCACTTTTTTCGCGTTAAATAATGTAAAAGGTGACAATAAACGTTTCTTTTGCTTATAAATGTGTTATAATATATGTGTAAATTTGTTTTTTAAGGGCGATTTATAAATTTCTGCACATGTAGAAAGGGGAGAACTATATGGATAGATTATCACAATTACAGTCAGATATAGACCGTTTAACAGAAGAATTACATGAAATGGAAGAAGCTCAAGCAAGAGGAAATTTAAATCAAAGGGAAATAGAAGATGTTGAAAAGTTAAGGGCGTCTATCACAAAAATGCAGCAAGAAAAAAGAAATATAGAAATAGAAAATATATATCAAAATGATCAGATGGTAAGAACTCTTTTAAATGATCAAAAGTCACTAGAAGAAGAACTTGCAGAGACAGAAAAAGAATATAGTCAAAGATTATCAAATGTTCAAAGAAGCGGTTTAATGTATGATGCTGAATTGGATAGAATTGGTAGTAAAAGGTCTGCTTTACAAGATGATTTAAGAAAGTTGCAAAGTGAACTTTCAAGTAGGAGAAATGAGCTTGAAGCAACTTATGGAAGAGATTTTGTGGCTGAACTTCAAGCAGATTATGAAAATAAAAGACCAATAACATTCCATCATGATGACGGAGAAGAAGAGATTATTTCACCTGATGAGCAGGTTTATGATGATGCTTATAATTTGGAACTAGCTAGGTTAAAAGGCGAAGATGTTAGAGGTTCTTTAGCGAATACATCAGAACCTATAGAAACTAATAATGATTCACAATCTCATCTTGAACAGTTAAGCGATGAAGAAATTTATAAAAATAATGAATGGATAGTTAGCCATTTAGGCGAGCAAAAGGCACTTGAAGAAGAACTTGCAGAGTTAGAAAGAGAATATAATCAAAGATTATTAAATGTTCAAAGAAGCGGTTTAATGTATGATGCTGAATTAGATAATCTAGGTAATAGGAAAGCAACTTTAGAGGATAGGCTAAAGAAATTACAAGAAGAAATTGAAAATAGAAAAGCTGAAGTTGAAGCAAATAATCCTTTAGTTAAACTTCAGGCTGATTATAAAAATAAAAGGCCAATAACATTCCATCATGATGATGGAGAAGAAGAGATTATTTCACCTGATGAGCATGTTTATGATAATGCTTATAATTTGGAACTTGCAAGGTTAAAAGGTGAAAAAATTGATCAAAGTGATGAATGGATAGTTAGTCATTTAGATAAGCATAAAACATACGAAAATGAACAAGCTGATGTTCAAACAAATGATCATTTAGATAAGAATAAAACATATGAAAATGAACAAGTTGGGGTTCAAACAAATGATCATTTAGATAAGGTAAAGGCTAATTATGAAAAAGTAGTGACATCTCATCACGATGAAGAAGAAGAGGTAGTTTCACCTGATGAAAATTCTGCTGATTTAGTGGATGAAGCTTCAGAACAACAAAGATCTGAGGAAACAAGTACACCATCTAATTTGGATTTATCAGATAATCAACAAAATGGAATAATTAGCGAGCCTAATTATGTTGTCATGAGAAATGGCAATTTTATAAGTATAATTGGTAGAATTTCATCAGCTGATTTACCAAACCTAGATAGTGAAATACATAAAAAATACAAAGGTAAAAAAGGCTATACAGTAAAATTATATGATACTCGTAAAATTTTACCAAATACAAATTATAGAACCGTGGACAATATTTTATTTAGCTTTGATGATGCTGGCATTATTACGATAAAGGGACGTGCTGATGAAATCGAGTTTCATAATCAATTAGAAATGATAGAAGTTGTTAAAAAACGCCCACATATGGTGAATGGTATAGATGTAAATCAAGTTTTAGAATTTGCTAGAACTGAACAAACAGATAGAATTATGCAATTAATTGAAGAAAAGGGATATTATACCGTTCGTGATGCAATGTATGATGCATTTTTCGACAGGTTAGAAGCCGGCGAAAAGTCTAGTGAAGTTTCTAATTATTATAAATTTATAGATATAGTAAATTCTATTTATGATGAGTATGGTGGTTTAAAGGAGAATGCCGATAATAATAGTATGGCTATTGTTGGACCTATATCTTCGAATAGTGAAAGTAAGGCTATTGTTGGGCCTATATCTTCGAATAGTGATAGTCTGACTTTTGCTGAACCTGTGTCTTCAAATAATGATACTGTTGCTTCAGCGTCTTCGAATAATGATACTGTTGCTTCAGCGTCTTCGAATAGTAATACAGTTAGTGATAGTAAAGTGTCTCCTTTTATACCTGCTACTGCTAAAATTGGAAGAACAAAAAATCCTAAACCGTCTTTTCTTAAAAAAGCAAGACAAATGTTTAGTAGTTTAAAAGGATGGCAAAAAGTTGTCATAATTGGTGGGGCAATTGCTATTATAGGAATTGGTGCTTATCACTTAGTTCCTATGGCAGCTAATGCTATTAATAATTTAATAAATAGTGGTACTGACAGTAATACGATTGCTAATGCGTCTCCAGAAGCTCTTTCTAGAATTGGTCAGTCTATCAAAGAAGGCGCTAATCATATTTTAAAATCAGCTAGCCAGTCTATTGGTAATGTTTCTGTCAATGTACCTGGTGAGATGACTGAAGGAATAACAAATGTCACATCTGCAGCTTCTGTTAGTCCTGGGGTGATAGATTGGAGCAACATAGGCCCAGGTAGTAGTGTGGCTAGAGATGCTTATAGTGCTGTTTCTCATTCTGGGATGATGACTGCCAATAGTTGGTTTGGTAATAATCCGCTTGATGTATTTAACACAGCTACACATGAGTTTTTACATTTGTCACCTGAACAATTAAAAAATCTAGATTTTATGCAAACATTAGCTAATGATCCTAATAATGCTATATTGTTTGGTAATAGTCTTCAAGAGCCTTCTGGATATATGAGTTTAGCTGATGCATTTAGTCAAGTAGCCAAAGGAGGTATGCATTTATAATGGATAGTCTTTATAAAATTATAGATTTTTCTGATGATGATAAATGGTTTGTAATTGCAACGAATAAAATAGATGATATAAAATATAGTTATTTAGTTAGAGTTAATAAAGAAGAAGATGATATCATCGATGAATATAAAGTAGTTCGTAGTTATTTTTCTGGATCTGATGAATATTTTGACGAAGTCAATGATGGAGAGATTTTGAAAAAAATAATGCCTATTTTGGTGCCTGGAACAGAAGAATACATCAATAACCCTGAAAAATTAAAGGATGTTTTAAATAGCATAACGTCAGATGGTGCTGGTGAAACTAAAAACTAAATAATATAGAATTCCTAAAGAAGTGTTTAACACTTCTTTTTTATGGCCAAAATCCCTAATTTACATATATTAATTTAGGGAGATGAATATATGAACAATTTAAAAGTGGTTATAGATGCTGGTCATGGTGGTACTGATAGTGGCGCTGTTAGCTCAAGTGGAGTTAGAGAAAAAGACTTGACTTTAGATATCGCTAAATATATGTATAATGAATTTAGAAATAAAGGGGTGGATGCCACATTAATAAGAAGTACTGATGAGACTATAACACCTACTGAAAGAGTAAGACGTATTTTAGCTGCTTATGGTGATAATCCTAATGTCATTGTCATTTCTAATCATATTAATGCTGCTGGTTCTGGAATACAAGGAGCAGAGGGAGCAGAAGTAATATATGCTCTAAGAAATGATGATAGACTTGCTAGAAATATTTTGCAGTCATTGGGTAATGCTGGACAGGTAATGCGTAAGTTTTATCAGCGAAGACTTCCTAGTGATACTTCAAAAGATTATTATTTTATTCATAGAAATACTGGAAGTAGAACAGAGCCAGTAATTGTCGAGTATGGTTTTATAGATAATCCTACAGATTTAGCTAAGATACAAAACAATTATAAAGAATATGTTGATGCTGTTGTTGATGCAGTAATTACAACAGCAAAAGGTGGTACTGTTTCGCCAAGTCCTTTAGGTGATGATTATTACGTTGTAAAATCAGGTGATACGATTTTTATGGGGAATAATGAGTAATAATTTAAAAATATTAATGAAATTTAAGGCATTTTGAGGTTCTTTGTCAAATAGTGTTGGTGGACAATAAATTTGATAAATGAATTGATGATAGGAGGATGATGAAAATCATCCTTTTATAAT
>ONJI01000022.1 GCA_900318075.1 uncultured Bacillota bacterium
AGAGAAATTATATAAACTATCGCTAAGTATAGCAGAACATGAAATGGAAGAAAAAGCAACAAGGAAAGGATTAGAAAAAGGTATTAAACAAGGAATTAAACAAGGCATTAAACAAGGAATTGAACAAGGAATTGAAAAAGGTACTTATCAAAATAAAATTGAGATAGCTAAAAATATGTTAAAAGAAAATATGAATGCTGAAATAATATGTAAGATAACGGGATTGTCAGAAGCAGAACTTAAAAAAATAATTAACTAACATTTACATGTTAGTTTTTGATTATACTACATTTTCTTGATTACTAAAACAAAATATTTTATAATTATAAGGGTGATATATATGGAATATGTGATTATTGGACTACTAGTAGTTATTTTAATTGTTAGTGTTATCGCACTTACTAAGAATGTCAATGAGTCTAATATTACTGAAAGACTTGGAAAACTTGAAACTGATATGATAAAGGAATTAAGTGATTTTAAAGGTGAAATTAATAAAAGTTTAAATGATGATTTTACTAATTTAAATGATAGAATTGACCATAGGCTTAATTTAATAAATGAAAAGGTTAACGATAGACTTGATCAAAATTTTGAAAGAACAAATAAAACTTTTTCTTCAGTTTTAGAAAGACTTTCTAAGATTGATGAAGCTCAGAAAAAGATTGATAATCTTTCTTCGGATATTATTTCTCTACAAGGTGTTTTAACAGATAAAAAAACTAGAGGTATTTTCGGAGAAGTAAATTTAAAACATATTTTGTATAATGTTTTTGGCGATGGGAAGAATAATGTTTATAGACTTCAATATACTCTTAGTAATGGGACAATTGCTGATAGTGTAGTTTTCGCACCAGAACCTTTAGGTATGATTGCTATTGATTCTAAATTTCCACTTGAAAATTATCAAATGATGGTTGATAGAAATAATACCAATAGAACGCTATATGAGAGAAAGTTTAAAGCTGATATGAAAAAACATATCGATGCTATTGCTAGTAAGTATATAATTCCTGGTGAAACAACTGATCAAGCGATATTATTTCTGCCAGCAGAGGCTATATTTGCTGAGGTTAATGCATATCATCAAGATGTTATTGATTATGGCTATAAAAAAAGAGTTTGGATTTGTGGACCTACGACGTTAATTAGTACTTTAACTACTTTACAAATAATTATTAAAAATGTTGAAAGAGATAAATATACTAAAGTTATTCATCAAGAACTTAGGCTTTTGGATACAGAGTTTAAACGTTATAAAGAAAGATGGGATAAATTATACCGTAGTATTGAAACGGTAAGTAAAGATGTTAAAGATATTCATACAACTACTGATAAGATAACTAAGAGATTTGATTCTATTAATCAAGTAGAGGTGAATAGTATAACACATGAAGAAGATTAATCATTTATTAATAATTGCTACTTTAATTTGCGCTTTTATAACAATTTTTTCTGAATTTGATAGAGGGTTAGTAATAGTTTTAAAAGATGCTAGTATTGTTTTAACATTATTGCTTCCTTATATCTTGAATAAGTTGTTTAAATTTAATATTAGTGAATATTTAATTTTTATTTGGATAATATTTATTTTTCTGGCTCATTATTTAGGTGTCACATGCGAGTTTTATAATAAGTGGGGCCCCTTCGATAAAATAACACATACATTTTCTGGCGTTTTGTCTGGTACTGTGGCCATACTTATTCTTAATAAGGTTAAGACTAAGAATATATTTTTTGATATTTTATTTATTTTGTCTTTTAGTTCAATGTGCGCTTTTCTTTGGGAAGTCTTTGAATTTACTTGTAATGCTTTAGTTGGTGGAGATGCTCAAAGAGTTGCACTAACAGGAGTATCAGATACGATGTGGGACATGATAGTTGCGTTTGCTGGATCATTGTTTGTAAGCTTTGTTTATTATATAAAAAAGAAATAAACTTTATATTTCTTTTTTGTATAGTGGGATAGTCACGTGAAAAACATAAAAATAATATAAGTAGCAAAATTAAAGTGTTATAAAGAAAAATATAGTAAAGGCTATAACCTATTGCGGATAAAGCTAGTATAATAATTAGTGTAAAGGAAGGCTAATAAATACTATATTTTTTCTTTATTTTAATTTATAATTATAATAGAGGTGGTAACAATGGAAGAAAAGGTATTAAATATTATTTTAAAACATAATAAAGCTTTAACTTATGAAGAAATTGCTTTAGCTATAGATGAAGCTGAACTTCCAATGCTTGCAGAGGCTTTAAATAACCTTGAAAAAAACTTAAAAATAAGGGTTACTAATAAGGGAAAATTTGAAAAGTTTAATGACAAAATGAAAAAAGTTGGAGTATTTGTTGGCAATAAAAAAGGCTTTGGTTTTGTAATGGTCGAAGGTGAAAAAAATGACTATTATATATCTTCTTCAGATGTCAATGGGGCTATAGATGGTGATGAGGTCATTATTAAAATAATTGATGAAGGTAGGCATGAGGCATCTATTTGTGCAATTAATAAACGTAATTTGAATAATTATTTAGTTGGTGAGATTTATATTCAAGATAATATTACTTTCATTAAATTAGATGATGATAAATTAAAAATTATTGTGGAAATACCTTCCTCTAAATTAAATGGGGCAATTCCTGGTCATAAGGTTGTTGTAAAAATAGATAATAAAATTGAGAAAAGTAATTATTATCAAGGCGAGGTTATTAGGATTTTAGGTCATAAGGATGATCCTGGTGTAGATATTTTGTCAATAGCAGCAAAATATCAGATAAATGATATTTTCCCTTTAGAGGTAAAAGAGGAACTTAAGAATATCCCTAGTGAAGTTTCTTCTTTAGAACTTGCTGGAAGAATAGATTTAACCAAAGAAATGATTTTTACAATAGATGGTGATGATACTAAGGATATAGATGATGCGATTAGTGTTAAAAAATTAGATAGTGGTAATTACCTTTTAGGCGTTCACATTGCCGATGTTAGTCATTATGTAAAAGAAGGTTCAGCTTTATATAATGAAGCATTTAATAGGGGAACTAGTAATTATTTAGCTAATACTGTTATACCGATGCTTCCACATGAACTTTCTAACGGTATATGTTCTTTAAATCCAGACGTTATTAGACTTACAATATCTTGTCAAATGGAAATTGACGATAAAGGTAATGTAGTAGATAGTGACATTTTTGAAAGTTATATTAAGTCTAGAAAACAAATGACTTATAAAAATGTTAATAAGATATTAGAAGAAAATGTGATTCCAGAAGGGTATGAAGAATTTGCTGATACTTTAGTGTTGATGGAAGAACTTGCTCAAATAATTAGGAAAAGAAAAATTGAAAAAGGATATATTGAATTTGATGAGAATGAGCCTAAAATTATAACTGATGAAGATGGTAGAGCAATAGATATTCAAAAAAGAGAACGAGGTCTTGGGGAAAATTTAATTGAAGACTTTATGATTGCAGCCAATGAAACAGTTGCAAGTACGATTAGTTATATGGAAATACCTTTTATATATCGTGTTCATGGTCTTCCTGATGAAGATAGGCTTAAAAGTTTTTTACGTTTTTTAGGTATTTTAGGTTATAAAATTAACGCAAATTTAAAAAGTATAACACCAAAAACAATTCAAAATATTTTAAATCAATTAAAAGATAAGAAGGAATATCCAATATTATCTAGTATGCTTTTAAGAAGTATGCAAAAAGCTATTTATGATAATAATAATATTGGACACTTTGGCCTTGCAAGTAAGTGTTATACTCATTTTACTTCGCCAATCAGAAGATTTCCTGATTTAACTGTACATAGATTACTTAGAGCTTATTTATTTGAACACAAATTAAATAATGAAACGGTTGATTATTTTGCTGCGGCTCTTCCAGTTATTGCTAAACAGTCTTCTGATAGAGAGAGGGCAGCTATAGCTTGTGAACGAGATGTTGACGATATGAAAATGGCTGAATATATGGAAGGACATATTGGTGAAGTTTATAAAGGCATGATAAGTACAGTTACTAATTATGGCCTTTATGTGGAGCTACCTAATTTGGTAGAAGGACTTATTAAAATCGACGATATAGATGATGATTATTATTTCTATGATGAAAGTACTTTTAGTTTAGTTGGCAAAAAAAGCAAGAAAAGATTTGTTCTTGGTAGTAGTATAGAGGTTATTGTAGATAGTACTGTAAAAGAAAAAGGGCTTGTAAATTTTAAACTATATAGTAAAAAAGGTGATAAAAATGGAAATAAACAACAGGAAGGCTAAATACAATTATCAAATCTTTGAAACTATTGAAGCAGGTGTTGTTTTAACTGGAACAGAAATTAAGTCGATTAGAGAAGGCAAAGCTAACATTAAAGATAGTTATGCAAATATAAAAAATGATGAAGCATTTCTCATAAATATGCATATCAGTAGTTATGAAAATGGTAATGTGTTCAATCATGAGGAGACAAGAACTAGAAAGCTTTTGCTTCATAAAAAAGAAATTTTTAAACTTCGTGATAAAATTCGTCTTGAAGGTTATACTTTAATTCCTTTAAAGATTTATTTGAAAAATGGTTTAGCAAAAGTTATGCTTGGAGTTTGTAAGGGTAAGAAAGATTACGACAAAAGGGAAGATATTAAAAAAAGAGATATTGAAAGAGATATAAGAAGCAGACTTAAAAAGTAATTTGTAAAATAAACAGTTATGTGTTACAATATAGCTGTTTAAAAAGGGCTCGTTTTGGTTTCGACAGAAATATGGAGATTTAAACTGCAAGTCGGAGGGACACGTTAAGTCCAAACTTAAAAATAACTGGAAACAGAAATAATTTAGTACCTTCATTTGCCTAAGTTGGCTTGGTACACTTCTTTAATCTTTTAGCTCACGAGAGATTTTAGAGGTTCGCTTTAGTGAGATATATCATTATTTTGCCTAGGGATAATGATGAATTTTATAGGCTTACTAATAAAGTAGTTGTTAGTTACTAATCTTTATTAGAAAATCTTATAACTAACTAAACTTGTAGATGTTTTCTTTGAAGTATTTTTGGACAGGAGTTCAATTCTCCTCGGGTCCACCAAATGTGGATTTATTCGAACTTTTATAGTTCGTTTTTATATATAATGAATTTTTTTGAAAATGGTTATAAAAAGTTTTAATTTAATTTATTTAAATTTTAATTAATTTTAAAAAAATATAATAAAAAAGTATAATTTTTGATTATTTTTCCACAATATTTATTAAGGAGGGATTTAATGAAAAAATTAGTTTGCTTTTTACTTGCTCTATTTGTATTAACAGGCTGCGGAAATATGGGTAATACACCAACTAAAAAAGTTGAAAATTTCTTAAATAAATATCAAACTAATGATGAAGATGTCATGTCTGATTTAGAAGATGTTTTAACATTTGATACAGATTTAACAGATGATGAGAGAACTGATTATCGTGAATTTATGAAAAAACATTATCAAGATATGACCTATAAAATTAAGAATGAAACTATAGATGGAGATTCTGCTACTGTAGATGCAGAAATAACTGTTCGTAACTATGCTAATGCTGTAAATAGTGCTAATGACTATAGACTTTCAAACGCTGATGAGTTTGATACTGATAATACCTTTGCTTCTTATAGATTGGGTGAGCTTAAAAATGTTACAGATACGGTAACTTATACTATAACTTTCCATTTAACAAAAGTAAATGATGAATGGACTGTTGATCCTATTTCAGCTGATGACGAAAATAAATTAAATGGTCTTTATGGCGTTAATGATTTAAATAGTTCAATTATTAATGATAATGAAACAACAAACGATACTACTAATACAAATGATGCAACTGATAATAGAGCTGATAACAATAATACTAATGCAAATGATGGAACTAATAATACAGCTGATAATAATACTAATGTTGTAGAATAAAAGTGATTTTTATCACTTTTATTTGTGTAAAATGAAAGGCATAATATGCCTTTTTTTTGTATATAATTTTTTAGGTGATTTACTTTGAAAAAATTATTGTTTTTGTTAATTTTGTTTTTACCTTTTAATGCGCTCGCTTATGGCTCTAGTGCTAAATCAGCTATTTTAATGGATATGGATAGTCATAGAATAATTTATGGTAAAGATATAAACTATGTTCAAAGTGTAGCTTCCATATCTAAAGTCATGACGGCTATATGTGTTATTGAAAATACAGATATAGAAAAAACTATTACAGTTGGTGATGAAGTTTTAAAAGCATATGGCTCTGGAATATATGTGCAAATTGATGAAAAGTTAAAAATTAAAGACTTGCTTTATGGTCTTATGATGCGAAGTGGTAATGATGCGGCTTTAGTTCTTGCCAAAAATACTAGTGGTGATATTTCAAAATTTGTTAATCTTATGAATAATAAGGCTTTAAAAATCGGAATGAAAAACACTACTTTTAATAATCCTAGTGGTTTAGATGAACAGGATGATGGAAATTTATCTTCGGCTTATGATATGGCATTGCTTATGAGCTATGCGATGAAAAATAAAGATTTTAAGAAGATTGTTAGTACTAAATCATACACTTTAAAGACTAATAAAAATGTCTATAAGTGGAAAAATAAAAATAAGCTTTTATATTCATATAAATATATTACTGGCGGTAAAACTGGTTATACTAAGATAGCAAAAAGGACGTTAGTTACAACCGCTTCTAAAGATGGACTTAACCTAGTAGCAGTTACAATCAATGACAGTAACGATTGGGAGGATCACATTAATTTATTTGAAGAGGCATTTAATAATTATTATAATTATAATTTGATTAAGAAAGGTAATATTTCTATAATAGGTGAAAACTATTATAGAAATAATAAATTATACATTAAAAATAAAGTTAGTTATCCATTAACTTTAGATGAAGAAAATATTATAAAAATAAAATATGAACTTTATAAAAAAAGAAAATATAAAAATAATGATAATGTCGGGAAAGTAAAATTATTTTTAGGAGATTCAGTAGTTAGAGAAGAAAACATTTATGTTAGGGTTAAGTCATGATTAATAAATTATGGTCATTTTTAATTATTACTGGATCTTTTTATTTAATTATTCATGGAAGGTTTGATATCTTAAATAAGCAGATTTTAAGTAGTGGGAAAGTCACTTTAGATTTGATTATTCAAATATTTCCTTTAATTTCTCTATGGCTTGGAATTATGAATATTGCTAAAAAGTCAGGTCTTTTGGACAAGATTTCTAAATTTATAGAGCCTCTTTTAGTGAAACTATTTCCGGAAATACCTGAAGGTCATGAATCATTTGAGTATATCTCTTCTAATATTATTGCAAATGTCTTTGGTCTTGGTAATGCAGCTACACCTTTTGGAATTAAGGCTATGCAGTCGATGCAAAGTCTTAATAAAGATAAAACGGTAGCGAGCAGGAGCATGATTACTTTTTTAGTTATGAATACTTGTGGTATTACAATTATTCCAACGATGATTATCTCGCTTAGGATGCTTCATAAAAGCGAGAGTCCTTCTAGTATTATTTTACCTTGTATGGTTGTAAGCTTTATATCTTTAATTTTTGGCCTTTTAATAGATAGGTTGTGGGCGAAGAAATGAGTAATTTGTTTATTCCTATAGTTGTTCTTTTTATAATTTTTTACGGCGTTTTAAAAAAAATAAACATTTATGACAGTTTTATAGAAGGCGCTAAAGAAGGAATTCCAATGATTAAAAATATGTTTCCTTCATTGCTTGCAATGATTTTAGCTGTGAATATTTTTAAAAATAGTGAAATTATCGATTTTGTGTTTTCATTTTTAAAACCTTTATTTATGTTTTTAAAAATTCCATTTGAAATTTTACCTATAGCCATTATGAGACCACTTTCGGGAAGTTTTGGCCTTGCTTTACTTAATAATATATATGATATATATGGCCCAGATAGTTTTGTAAGTGTACTTTCGTCGGTGATTCAGGGTTCAAGTGATACAACTATTTATATAATTACTTTGTATTTTGGGACTATAGGCATTAAGAAAATAAAATATTCTCTTTGGGTTGGCCTTCTTACTGATCTATTTATGGTTATAGTCAGCTTGATTATAGTGCCAATTTTATTTTGACAATATAGTTTTCATAAAGTATAATCTAATTGGTGATTTTCATGGAAAGACTTCAAAAAATTATAGCTGGTAGTGGATATTGTTCAAGACGAAAAGCTGAGGAATTAATAATTCGTGGTGAAGTTTTTGTCAACGGTGAGAAAATAACTGATTTGGGATCTAAGGCAAGTTATAGTGATCAAATCACGGTTTCTGGACATAATTTAAAGTTAGAAAACAAAGAGTATATTTTACTTTATAAACCTCGTGGTGTAATTACAACTACTAGTGATGAAAAAGGTAGAAAAACAGTCATGGATTTGGTGGAGACAACTAATAGATTATATCCGGTTGGTAGGCTTGATTATGATACAAGTGGTTTACTTCTTTTAACTAATGATGGGAATCTTACCAATTTACTTATTCATCCTAGGAGTAATATAGAGAAAGTTTATGTGGCTAAGATTGAAGGAATAATAAAGCCAGAACTTATTAAGAAAATGTGTGCAGGTGTTTTTATAGATGGTAAAAAAACAGCTAAAGCTAAAGCAATAATAAAAAAAATAGATAAAAAGAAAAATATTTCACTAGTTGAACTAACTATTCATGAGGGTAAGAATCATCAAGTTAAGAAAATGTTTGAAGCTATCGGTTATAAAGTTATAAAATTAAAAAGGGAAAAATTTGGGTCATTAGATTTGCATGGTCTTAAATCAGGCGAGTCTCGTCATTTAACGATTAAAGAAGTTAAGACACTTTATTCTATAGTAAAAAAATAAGTAAAATTATTTATAAAATGTAAAATTTAACAAAAACAAGTGATTTATCAAAAATATTACTTGTTTTTTTTTTTTTTTTTTAA
>ONJI01000023.1 GCA_900318075.1 uncultured Bacillota bacterium
ATTATACAAATTTATTTTATCTTCATAAGTTAATTTGCTCATATAAAAACCTCGTTTCTATGTCCAAGAAACGGGGTTCATATCAAAAACAAAAATTCTAGTTTTTCATTTATTAAAAGTAGATTTTCGAATTAAAAAACCACCAAATTTATATACTTAAATAAAGGAGGTTTTTCTTGGAAACTAAAATAAAAAAAAGAGTTTTTTTAGAGGCAAATCATATGATAAAGACAAATGACACCATAAGAGAAATTGCCAAAAAATATGGTGTTTCAAAAAGCACCGTTCATAAAGATTTGAAAGAACGGTTAAAACTAATAGATTTAGATTTATATAAAAACGTTCAAAAAATAATAAAAAATCACATAGATATAAGACATATAAAAGGCGGAGAATCAACTAAAAAAAAGTATTTAAAAATTCAATATAACCTATAAAATAAAATTCATATGTGCTATAATATAAAAAGAGAAAAGGTGATAAGAATGTTTTCAAAAGATATCGGAATAGACTTAGGAACAGCCAATGTTCTTATTTACATAAAGGGACAAGGAATCGTTTTAAACGAACCAAGTGTAGTTGTAATTGACGAGGAAACAAAAAAACCAATTGCTGTTGGGTCAGAAGCTAAAGAAATGCTAGGTAGAACACCAGGACAGGTTAAAGCAATAAGACCAATGAAAGATGGTGTAATAGCCGATTTTGAAATAACTGAGATAATGTTAAATAATTTTATAAGAAAAGTTAACGGAAAAAGCTTTTTCGCAAGACCTAGAATATTGATTTGCTGCCCATCAAACATTACCCAAGTTGAAAAAAACGCTATTAGGGAAGCTGCAGAAAAAACCGGAGCTAGAAAAGTATACCTGGAAGAAGAACCAAAAGTTGCCGCCATTGGAGCCGGCATGGATATATATAAGCCAAGTGGAAATATGGTAATCGATATTGGAGGAGGAACGACTGATGTAGCTGTACTGTCATTAGGTGGAATCGTAAACTCTGCTTCAATAAAAGTGGCCGGGAACGTTTTTGATAATGACATAATAAAATATATAAGAGAAAAGTATAAATTGTTAGTAGGTGAAGTAACCGCTGAAGAAATAAAGTTCAAAATAGGAACAGTTTTCCCAGAATCAAAACAAGAAAAAATGGAAGTTAGAGGAAGAGACTTAGTTACAGGGCTTCCACATACCATAACCTTAACATCAGATGAAGTAGAAGAAGCCTTGAGAGAAAGTGCTTATATAGTTATAAATACCGCCAAATCAGTTCTAGAACAGACTCCACCAGAATTATCAGCTGACATTATCGATAAAGGCATTGTCCTAACAGGAGGAGGTGCCATGATTGACGGATTTGACAAACTCTTAAGTAACGAACTTAAGGTGCCTGTATTTATGGCTGAAAGTCCGCTTACATGTGTGGTTGAAGGAACAGGTGTACTACTTGAAAACATTCCAGTATTAGAAAGAGGTTTAAATAAAAATTATTAGTTCATAATATAATTAGAAAAGAGGAATGTTATGGAAAAAAAACAAGCAGAAATATTAAAAGAAAAACTATTTAAACCAAAGAAAAATGGCTGGGAAAATACAAGTAAAGAAGAAAGAAAAAAAATATTAGAATTTTCAAAAGGCTATATAGATTTTATCAGTAATAGTAAAACTGAAAGAGAATGCGTAAAATCATTTGATAAAATTTTAAAAGAAAATGGATTTAAAAATATAGACGAAACTGAAAATTTAAAACCAGGCGATAGAATATATTATATTAATCGAGAAAAAAACATATATGCTTCTATCATTGGTGAAGAGGATCCAGAAAAAGGATTTAACATGATAGGTGCCCACATTGATAGTCCAAGACTAGACCTAAAACCAAATCCACTATATGAAGATACAGAACTTGCAATGTTAAAAACACATTATTATGGTGGAATAAAAAAATATCAGTGGGTAAATATTCCCCTATCTATGCATGGGGTTATAATTAAATCAAATAATGAAAAAGTATATATAAATATCGGTGAAAAAGAAGAAGACCCAACATTTACAATAGCTGATTTATTACCACATCTTGCAAGTAAGCAAGATAAGAAAACCCTAGAAAACGGTATTGAAGGAGAAGACCTAAATATTCTAGTTGGAAGTATACCGTTTGAAGGTGACATTGATGAAAAAGTCAAATTAAATATATTAAACATTTTAAATGAAAAGTTTGGAATTACCGAAACAGACTTTGTAAGTGCTGAAATAGAATTTGTTCCATCTATGAAAGCTAGAGATTTAGGCTTTGATAGATCCATGATTGCTGGATATGGCCAAGATGATAGAGTATGCGCATATACCGCTTTAGAAGCTTTACTAACTATTCAAACACCTAAAAGAACTTCAATATGCATATTAGCTGATAAAGAAGAAATTGGCAGCATGGGTAATACTGGAATGAGTTCTAGAAGTTTTGAACATTTTATCGATAAAATACTAGAAAAAACAACAGGCAACAGAACTGGCCTAAAAGATAAAATATTTAGTCACTCTAGATTACTTTCAGCAGATGTTACCGGAGCTTATAATCCTAATTTTTCAGAAATATATGAAAAAAACAACGAATCATATTTAAATCATGGTATATCTATAATTAAATATACTGGAACGGCCTCAAAAGGAGGAGCTTCAGACGCTAATGCCGAATTTGTAGGTTATGTTAGAAATCTATTTGAAAAAAATAGCATAGCCTATCAAGTATCAGAAATGGGTAAAATAGGAATAGGTGGTGGTGGAACTATTGCCTACATTTTAGCCGATAAAGGAATAGATGTTTTAGACTGTGGTGTTCCAGTATTATCAATGCATTCACCATATGAAATATCTAGTAAATTTGATATATATAATGCATATAAAGCATATACTGTATTTTATAAAGACGAGTAATAAACTAAACCTCGCCTTTTTAGTAAAATACAAAAAATAAATGAATGTGGAATAAAGATTAAAAATATGGTAAAATTATAACTAGAGGTGAGTTGTTTGGAACAGGAAGTAATAGTAAGAATATTAGCAATGGTTATAACAACATTCTTGTTTGTATTATTAATAATACCATTTATAAAAAAAGTCGCTATCCATATTGGCGCTTTAGATATTCCCAATGAAAGAAAAGTACATAGTAAACCAACGCCGAGATTAGGTGGCCTTGCTATATTCTTAGGTTTTCTATTTGGTTACATGTTATTTGGCGAACCAAGTAGCACGATGAATTCTATATTAATAGGTAGTTTTCTCGTCGTACTGACAGGAACGGTAGATGATATTAAGCCTTTAAAATCATCCATTAAATTTGTTGCCCAGCTTATGGCGGCAATTGTCGTCACATGGTATGGTAAACTATTAATTCAAGATATAACTGCATTTAACATCTATATAGATTTTGGCATTTTTTCTTATCCAATTACAGTATTTTTTGTATTAGGCTGTTTAAATTGCATCAACTTAATTGATGGCCTAGATGGATTAGCTGCTGGAATCAGTGCCATTTATTTCGCCACTATAGGAATAATAGCTATTTTAATGGGCAAAATGGGACTAGATTTTGTTTTGACATTTATAATGTTAGGATCAGTTTTGGGCTTTTTAGTTCATAACTTCCATCCAGCTACTATATTTGCTGGCGATTCTGGATCATTATTTATGGGCTTTATGATTGCAGTAATTGCTTTATTAGGGTTTAAAAGTGTTACTTTAACATCATTATTAATACCACTTCTAATACTTGCAATTCCAATTTTAGATACCGTTTTTGCTATCATAAGAAGATTACTTAAAGGAGAAAAAATTTCGAAACCTGACAAAAAACACTCACACCATCAATTGTTAAATAAAAATTTTTCACATAGAGCTACAGTACTAATCATATATGGAATAGATATATTATTTGCCCTAGCTTCAATTATCTATGTTCTGCGTGATCAAAAACTAGGATACATAATATATACAATATTGACTGTTATCGTAATCACATTCGTATTAACTACAGATATAGTAGTAGACGAAAAACATAAACCACGACTACTTAGGAAAAAGTAATTATAAGTATAATTACTTTTTTTATATACATAATAAAAATGGTGATTATATGCAAAAAGAAATAGTGGATTTATTAGACGTTATTTTAAGATGCCTAGTATCACTAATAACCTTATTTTTAGTTACAAAAATGATAGGGAAAAAACAAGTATCCCAGTTTAGCCTATTTGATTACGTTATAGGAATATCAATAGGTAACTTCGCAGCTGAGATGGCCATCAACTTAGATTCATCATATTTACATGGTACCGTTGCCGTAATTGTTTTTGGTTTAGTTGCCTATTTAGTATCACTAATAACAATGAAGAGCTTAAAAATAAGAAAATTTATTATTGGTGATCCTAACATATTAATAAAAGATGGCAAGATACTTTATAATAGCCTAAAAAAATCAAAATTCGATATTAATGATTTATTAGAAGAAGCAAGAATTAACGGCTATTTTGATATTTCCGAAATAGACTTTGCTCTAATGGAAGCCAATGGAAAGATAAGCTTTCTACCTAAGCCAGATTATCAAAATCCAACAAACAAAGATTTAAAACTTAAAATAAATAGAAAAGGACTATGCATCAATTTAATAGTAGATGGACAAATAATTGAAGGAGCTTTAAAAGACGTTAACAAAGATAAAAAATGGCTATTACATGAGTTAAAAGTAAAAGGATTTAAACTAGAAGAAGTCATGCTAGCAACATTAGATTTAGATGAAAACTTTAAAGTTTACGGAAAAAACGTAAACGATAATAGTTACAACGTTCTAAACTAGATTTATAACATTTTATTTGCTATAATTTAAAGGGTGATACTATGAAACATTACTGCGCATCAGCTTTTGTCATTAACCCTGAAGACAAAAAGATACTATTAGTTAGACATAGTGATTATGATAAATGGGTTCAGCCAGGAGGACACATAGAAGATGGCGAAACTCCAGAAGAAGCAGCTATAAGAGAAGTGTATGAAGAAACAGGCGTAAAAATAACTTTAAAAGGAGAACATTTTCCTAGAGAAGATGACTTAATTAGACCACTAGGTATTCAGTGTAATAGGAAAAATAACGGAAAGAGATTTATCGATATTATATATTGGGCAATTCCAAATAATCCTGAAGACGAACTAATAATAAATGATGAAAGTATCGAAATAGGCTGGTTTTCTAGAAGCGAACTTGATAGAATGCCAATCTTTCCTGATGTCAAAATAACAATGGACTATATTCTAAGAACATACCTTGGTGAAGATTAATGATTAAAGTAGTAAAAATAAAAGATGAAAAGGACCTATATGAGTTCTATAATAAATTACCCTTATATAGGTCGTTATTTTATAAAAATATTACTTTTGTATATGAAGAAAACAAGTATAAAATAAAAGAAATAATAGAAGCACTAAATATAAAAAATAGAAAAAAACGCCTAAATTACATATTTGACACTGCCTGTCGTCAAATAGATGACAACTACCAAAAAGAAAATTTATGTGGATTTAAAAACAGCATATGTTTAAACCATCAAAAATTAAAAAAAGACTATAAAAACGGTTGTTGTTGATGGTGCTTATATCAAAGTAGTAAAGGATGCACTACAAAAAACTTAACTTGCAAATTATTTGTATGTACAGAAATAGAAAAAAGATGCAAGGTAATAAATTTCGAAGATATTAATGTTTTAAAACTTCTAACCAAAAGACAAAAAGCAATCGTAAAATCAAATTATTTCACAAAAAAAAGAAAGCTATATCAATGATTTATATATAGGTTCCTTTGTTATCTTGGAAATAAAACAAATATTTAGATTTATAAGAATATTTATAAATCTAAATATCTTAAAAAAATCATTTAAATAATTTATCTATTTCAGAAGAAGTCTTATCATAGACTTTTTTCTTTACTTTATTAACTGTTTTTTTTCTAAACTTTTTATCAAAAATACATATTATAATTACAATTATAAATAAAATAAATAAAACTATATATTCACTATAATTATAATTACTCCAAATATTTATTTTATCCTTTTTTGCACGAACTTCAGCAATTTTAAGCTTACTTGTATATTTATAATCACCATATAAATAAGCCACTTTCGCAAGGCCTTTTTCAACTAGTTTTTCTTGAAGTAATTCATTATCTACAAAAACCCAGGCTAAAACTCTTCCATATTTATCAGTCTTGTCACTATTTTCATCATATTCTAATTTAATATTTTTCGAAAGTTTAAGTTTCATACAAGTATATATCTTAGCTTCATCTCCGTAAGGATCAGCTTTTTTATCACCATGTTTAATTTCTGGAGCATCAATTGCCAAAAATCTTACTTTTTTAATTTTACCATTAACTTTTAAACTAACAGTATCACCATCAATACATTTATTAAAAGATACACTTTGAGCCTTAACATAATTAATATTAAAAAATAAACATATTATTAATATAATATATAACTTCTTCATATCATCACCATACTCATTATATAACTTTTATAAAACAAATTCCACAGCTCAAAAAAACAGTTGACATTCAGTAGCACGAATGTTACAAGCACACAACAAATAAATATCAACTTGTCATTTAAATTCATAAGTGATATAATTATCCCTGTGCGAAAAGAGGGAGTAGTATGAAACAAAGAAATATAGCCATAATCGCCCATGTCGATCATGGTAAAACTACACTAGTTGATGAACTATTAAAAAGTTCAGGAACATTTAGAGAAAATGAAGATGTACAAATAAGAGCCATGGATTCCAATGATATTGAAAGAGAAAGAGGAATCACTATTTTAGCTAAAACAACGGCTATTGATTACAAAGGGTATAGAATAAATATATTAGATACACCTGGACACGCTGATTTTGGTGGCGAAGTAGAACGTATTATGAATATGGTAGATGGTGTTTTATTAGTAGTAGACGCTTATGAAGGAACTATGCCACAAACAAGATTTGTTCTTAAAAAAGCTTTAGAAGCAGGAGTTGTTCCGATAGTAGTTGTTAATAAAATCGATAAAGAATCAGCTAGACCTAAAGAAGTAGTTGATGAAGTAATAGATTTATTTATTGAACTAGGCGCTAGTATTGAACAGTTAGATTTTCCAGTAATATATGCATCTGCCATAGAAGGAACATCTAGCTATGATCCAGATATTAATACTCAAGAAAAAACAATGGAACCAATATTAGATACAGTAATTAAACATATTCCAGAACCTAATGTTGATCAAAATGGGTCACTACAATTCCAACCAGCCTTATTAGATTATAATGATTACGTTGGAAGAATTGGTGTCGGCTTAGTTAAAAGAGGAACACTAAAACTAAATAGTATGGTTTCTTGTGTAAGATTAGACGGTTCTATTAAACAGTTTAGAGTTCAAAAAATATTTGGATATTTCGGATTAAATAAAATAGAAGTTAATGAAGCCAAAGCTGGAGATATAGTCGCTATCGCAGGTCTACCTGATATTTCAGTTGGTGAGACAGTATGTGAAGTAGGTAAAGAAGAAGCCTTGCCAAAACTTAGAATAGATGAACCAACTTTACAAATGACCTTTGGTGTTAATACATCCCCATTTAATGGTAAGGAAGGCAAACTAATAACAGCTAGAAAAATTGAAGAAAGACTAATCAAAGAAACAGAAAGAGACGTATCTTTAAAAGTAAGACAGTTAGATTCGGAGTCTTGGATAGTTTCAGGTAGAGGAGAACTACACCTATCTATATTAATTGAAAATATGCGAAGAGAAGGATATGAACTTGAGGTATCTAAACCACAAATAATTACTAAAGAAATAGATGGAAAATTATATGAGCCATATGAAGATGTTCAAGTTGATGTTCCTGAAGAATACATGGGAAGCGTCATTGAAATGTTAGGACTTCGCGGCGGAATCATGCAAAATATGGATACTAAAGAAGGACAAACTAGGATAAACTATTCCATGCCATCTAGAGGATTAATAGGATTAATGACTGAATTCATGACTTTAACTAAAGGATACGGAATAATAAGCCATACATTTGCCTCATATGAACCTATGGTGTCAACTTCAGTTGGTCAAAGAAAAGCCGGAGTACTTGTTTCAATCGATAATGGTAAAGCAACCGCTTATGCCTTAGGATCGCTTGAAGATAGAGGAGTTATGTTTGTTGAACCTGGTACTGAAGTTTATGAAGGAATGATTGTTGGTGAAAATAACCACGAAAACGACTTAGCTGTAAACGTTACTAAAGGAAAACAAATGACTAATACCAGAAGTGCAAATAAAGACCATACCGTAGTTTTAAAAAGACCTAGAGAAATGAGCCTAGAAGTATGTTTAGACTATATTAATGAAGATGAGCTTGTGGAAGTAACCCCTCTTAACTATAGAATGCGTAAAAAAATACTAAATACGCAGGAAAGAAAAAAATACGAAAATAAGAAAAATATGGGCAAATTAGATTAATCAAAAGATTAATCTTTTTTATAATAATTACATAAATCTACAACATATGATATACTTGATAATAAGGAGAAGTAATATGGATGAATATATGGATTTAGCAATCGACCTATCAGATGATAATTTTGAAAAAAAATATGGAGGCCCATTTGGTGCTTGTATTGTAAAAGATGGAAAAATTATTGGTAAAGGAATTAACCGTGTTTTAAAAGATAATGATCCAACCGCTCACGCTGAAATTGTGACAATTAGAAAAGCATGCAATCACATTCAATCACATGATTTAACTGGATGTGAATTATATACTTCATGTTATCCTTGCCCAATGTGCCTGGCAGCTATAATATGGGCTAATATTAAAGTGGTTTATTATGCTAATAATAAAAATGATGCGGCAAATATTGGCTTTAGAGATGAATTTATTTATAATTATTTAAATAAAATAGATGAAGACAAAGAAGATGATGTTTTAAAATTAACATGCATGAAACGTGAAGAAGCTATAAAAGTTTTTGAGGAGTTTAAAAAAGAACCAAAAAGAGTTAATTATTAGGGAAGATTAAAATCTTCTTTTTTTCTTGATTTAATCAAAAAAATATGTTATATATATTTACGAGCTAGTTTATTTAGCTCATGTGACTTAAAAATTTATATGAATCGAAATAACTAAGAAGGATTGGTACCTTTTTAGTGTGCTCAAAAGAGTAAAAGGTATATTAGGAGGTTCATATGAAGGAAAAAGTCAAAGACTATTTAAGTCACAACAAATCAAAGGATTTTAATGAACTACTTTTTTCTTACATAGATAAAAGTGGTTATAAAGATTCTGAGATTTACAAAAAAGTAGATATAGATAGAAAATTATTTTCTAAAATAAGGTGTAGTAATAATTACATTCCAAGAAAAAATGTAATTATCAAATTATGCTTAAGCTTAAAATTAGATAAGCACGATTTTAATAAACTATTAAATAGTGCAGGCTATTCTTTAAGAGAAAGCAGCGAATTTGATTTAGTTATTGCCTACTGTTTAGATAATAATATTTATGACATAAATGTTATAAATGACTATCTATACACCTACACAAATGCTGTTTTATAGCAGTATTTTTTTTGTCGCTTTTTTCGCGACCATCCTAAAATAAAAAAATAGTATTATTAATGTGAAAGGAAGAAAGACGCTTACAGCAAACTTTCCTGTGTAATAAAAATTAAAACGAAACGGTCACGTTCGCTTGCGTCTTGAATTAAAGCCACTTACAGCACGTAAAATTAAAATTGAATATTTTTATAAGTGACCAATTGTGGCTTGTCTTTCATTTTTTTAGGAGGTGTTCATATGAACTTATTAGAAGGTATGAAAAAAAATAGTACCACTTTAAATACTAAAGGAGGAGAGTATTATACTACTTCTTATGATATCAATTTAGATTTATTTAGTAAGCTAACTAGATTTACTGAAGAATATAAAATTATAGGCATGTTTGAAGATGCTTTAGAAGAAGACGAAAATTTAGCTTTAGCTAATCTACTTTACTTTCTAGATATAAGAGGTGGTAAAGGAGAAAGAAGAATATTCAAAACCATATATAAATACTTATGTATGAATTATCCTGAAAAAGCTTTAAGAATACTTCCATTTATTGGAGAGCTTGGAAGATATGATTATATTTTAGAAGGCCTTGATACTAAAGTAGAAGAGGAGACTATAAATATAATAAAAATGCAGCTAGAACTAGATTTAAAAAGTGATAAGCCATCATTACTTGCTAAATGGCTACCTTCCCTTAGGACGCATGGTGAAAGTAATAAAGTTGCAAAAAAACTAACCAAACTTCTAAATATGTCTGAAAAAGACTACAGAAAAACTTTATCTCATCTAAGAGATAAAATTAATATTGTTGAAAAAAACCTTACAAATAAGGATTATGAAGGTATTAATTTTGCTAAAGTGCCCTCTAAAGCTATGCTTAAATATGAAAAAGCATTTAATAAAAACACCAAAGATAAATTTGATGCATATAAAACATCATTAAAAAATGGTGAGACTAAAATAAATACAAAAGGTTTATTTCCATATGAAATAATCAAAAAAATCATATCTAAAGAAAACTGCGATGAAGAACTATATAATTTAATGTGGGAAAACCAAAAAGAGCTCTTTGATACTAATGAAAATTTATTGGTTGTAGCAGATACATCAGGATCAATGATGAATTACAATGCTATTCCATACTGCACTTCTGTAGGCTTAGCTATGTACATAGCTGAGCGCAATAAAGGTTTTTTTAAAAATCATTTTATTACTTTTTCAGAAAAACCAACATTACAGATAATAAATGGAAAAACCTTATCTGACAAAATACATAACATGCAAAAAATAAATGCTTGGAACACAGACATTGATTTAGTATTTGAACTTATTTTAAAAACTGCTAAAGAAAATAAATTAAAGCAAAAAGATATGCCAAGTCATATATTAATCATCTCAGATATGGAATTCGATAGAGGCGTCTACTCCAAAACCGGAACTAATTTTAATGGCTGGAAAGAAAACTTTAAAAAAGAAGGATTTGACCTTCCAGTTATTATATTCTGGAATGTAGCAGGTAACTCTAAAGGCCTTCCAGTTACTAAATTTGATAATGATGTAGCTATCGTCAGTGGTTTTTCTACTAATATATTAGATAACCTTCTAACTTTAGAAAAATACACCCCAGAAAACGCTATGTTAGAAAAGCTATCAATATATTTAGAAATGCTTAAATAAATCACGTGAAAGCGTGGTTTTTTATTATTATTTACATAAATGCAGGAGGCTCCGATATAAGTAATTATGAAGGGTTAAAAAACGTGTGATATAATATTTACTAGGTGATTATATATGAAATTGTTAAATGTAAACGAGAAAATCCCGGACATTTTTTATGTCTTTGTTGGTCTTGGTAATAGTATTTATAGTAGGATAAATTATCATAATTACAAACTAAATAAAACCATAGTTTCTGGTGGAATTAAAAATCTTACATTTAAGCCAGAATTAATAAAAGATTTTATTAATGGCAATATAGATTATGCACCATTTGTGCCAAATTCTACAACGTTTGATTCTCCTACATCTCATTTGATGCACACTGTAAATGGATACCAGGTTGAATATATATTAGAATATTATAGACCTAAAATATATCCCTCTAGATTTTCTTGTATATATGCTTTTGGTGATTATAATTCGTGTGTTAAAGCTAGTAAGTTATATCCAAAGATGTTTGATTTATCTAAGATAAAAAAATTCAAATTAAAACAAACAAAAACAGACATAGATAAATGTATAAAAATTGCAAAATGTAATATGGAGATAGTTACAAGAATGTGGAAATGCGAAGTATCATCTTTTGAAAAAAAATCTATAGAAAGGATAGCTAAATCTTATTGGAATGGTACAGGTAAGATTGCCACAGAGAGGCAAGATTTTGATACAGGATTATATACACAAACTATTAGCGATGAATTATATGAATATTTAATAGAAGGAATTTTAGAAGAAATAGAATAATTACTCTTTTTTAGTTTTTTCCTTTTCTTCCATATGGATTATGAACTCTGTTATCCTCATATTTAAAAGTATGAGTATCTAGAATATCATATCTAAATTTAATAATTATATTTTGATTCTTATCTGCTTCAATTCTTTCTATTAGAGCAAATAATAAATCTTTATTAGGGTTGTTTAAGTTTAACAACCTTTTAATTTTATTTATATAATTTGGTAATTTATCAGTACTGTTTTTTCTTTTTTCTATTTCTATATTAATATCTTCTAATTGCACATTTAAATCCTTACATGCGATTATGAAAGTAGAGGAGTCATTACTAGCTTGTTTTTTCAGACTATCATAGTTTTCAACAATAGATATAAATCTTACTTTATTCTCAGGATAATATGTTTCTATATAATAACCAGTCATTACATGATCTCTACCTAATCTTGATAAGTCTATAACTATTATTAAATTAATTTTTTTATCTTTTATATCTTCTATCTATCATTTTAGTAAATCCAGGCCTATCAAAATTAGTTCCAGAATATCCATCATCTACATATTCTCCTACTAGCTTAAATCCATTATTTTTACAATAGGTACGGAGTAGTATGATATAAATACCAGCATTATAATCTAAGTTTGATAAGTAAAAGTGGTGTGCCAAGTTGGCACAGTATGATAGTTAAATTCGACAAAATATGATATAATTTTCTTGAGAAATAATGATGACTTTGGAGGTAAGTAATATGGAAGAAAGAGAGTTAAAAAAATTAGAAGATAAACTTTGGGCTGCTGCAGATAAGATGAGAGGAGCAGTTTCAGTTTCAGATTATAAATTTATTGTTCTTGGTTTAATTTTCTTAAAATATATTTCAGATTCTTTTGAAGAAAAGTACAAAGAATTAAAAGAAGAAGGATTAGGATTAGAGGAAGAAAGAGATTGTTATACAGCAGAAAACATTTTTTATGTTCCTAAAAATGCTAGATGGGAGTATCTTGTTGAACATTCAAAGGATTCTAATATTGGTGAAATAATTGATGATGCATTAACTCTAATTGAAAAAGAGAATACTTCTTTAAAAAATGTTTTGCCTAAAAATTATAATTCTCCAACAATGAGAAATGTCAATTTAGGTGAATTATTAGACTTATTTACTAACATAAAAGTTGGTACAAAAGAAGCAATTCAAAAGGATGTTTTAGGAAGGATTTATGAATACTTTTTAGGACAATTTGCTAAGAATGAATTACAAAAAGGCGGAGAATTCTATACGCCAGCTTGTTTAGTTAGAACAATGGTTGAATGTATAGAACCATTTAAAGGTAAAGTATATGATCCAGCTTGTGGATCTGGTGGTATGTTTATTCAATCAATGAAGTTTGTTGAAGAACATCAAGGAAATTTATATAACATCGGTATTTATGGACAAGAAAAAAACCCAACTACTTGGAGATTGGCTAAGATGAACTTAGCGATTAGATCAATGTATGGCGATTTAGGTAAATATGCTGCTGATACATTTACCGAAGATTTACATAAAGATTTAAAAGCTGATTTTATACTTGCAAATCCTCCTTTTAACTTAGAATGGGATAGAGATAAAGTGGAAAATGATTCTAGATGGAGATATGGGTTAGCACCAAAAAATAATGCAAATTATGCTTGGCTACAACACATGATTTCTAAGTTATCTCAAAATGGAAAAATGGCTTGTATTCTTGCAACTGGTTCCTTATCTTCAGGAGGACAAGAAGGTGAAATTAGAAAAAAACTTATTGAGAACGATTTAGTTGATTGTATTATAGCAATGCCTACTAATTTATTCTATACAGTTACAGTTCCTTGTTCTATTTGGATTATAAATAGAAACAAAAAGCAAAAAGGTAAAACATTATTTATAAATGCAAACAATTTAGGAACTATGGTTACTAGAAGATTAAGAGAGTTATCTAAAGATGATATTTTAAAAATCGCAGAAATATATCATAATTATCAAAATGATGAAAATTATGAAGATGTTAAAGGATTTTGTTATTCAGCTACTACAGAAGAAATTAGTGCAAATGATAATGTTTTAACTCCTGGAAGATATGTAGGAGTTGAAGATAATAATGATGATGATATTCC
>ONJI01000067.1 GCA_900318075.1 uncultured Bacillota bacterium
GAATATACAACAAATGCTTCTACATTAAATAAAACCTATTATTTAAAACATGATGTAGTAGATGATATAATAACAAATTCATATGTATGCTTTGTATATAATAATGCAGAACATTGTATGAAAGGTGGAGATAATGGCGCATCATTCGAAGCAAATACCCAAACAATAAAAGATTATCAAACATTTTACAATTTAAATACAGTTTATAATCCCTCAAGTAGTAATTTAGGTTGTTCTTATGATAGCTGGTCGCGTTGTACGTCTGATGTTGGTAATGGTATATCTTCAATATCTACTCAGCGAGGTGGAAATGTTGTTGTTATGTCTTCTGATGGCAGTTGTCGTATTCAAAATTCAGTTGCTGGATGTGGATAGTTATTAATTTTTGTAAATAGCCCTTGTATAATATGGGTTCTTTAGTTTAACTGTATCTGCAAATAAAAATAACACTATTTCGTTTGAAATAGTGTTTTATTCTTCGACAGTTATCGCTTCAGTTGGACATCCTTCAGCAGCTGTTTTTACGTCGTCATTTATTTCATTTTTTATTGCTTTAGCTAAACCATCGTCATCGAATTCAAATACATCTGGAGCGATTGCAGTGCATGCACCGCAGCCTATGCATTTATTTTTGTCTACTTCAATTTTTGCCATATATATTCCTCCTAAAATAAATTATAAATAAATAATATGTAAAATGCAAGTAGGGTATCTTTAAAAAAACTTTAAAATATGATATTATTATTATAGGAGGCGGTACCTATGGCGTCAAGAATGGATAAATATAAAGATAAAGCGGTAAGATCGTCAAGGTCTAGCCGTAATAAAAATCTATATAATACGATATATTCTTATGATAAGTATAGTAATATTGAAGGAATTGCTTCTATAGATAAAACTAATAAGATAGATATTTCTAAAGTCAAAGAGATGATAGATGGTAGGGAAAAGTATCAAAATGAAAGACAATATCGTAAAGCGATAGGTGAGGAGCATGAAGATTTACCTATCATTAGAAGTCATTATAAAGAAGATACAGAGCGTAATTATGACATTATGGATATTTTAAAAAACGCTAAAGAAAACAAGGAACCAGATAACAAGGAAAGAGTTTTAAACAATACTAATTATGATGTTTTGAAAAATATTAATTTAAAGCCTAAATTTGAACCTGATGAATATGAAGAAGATGATTTAAAAGAGCTTATTGAAACTATTGCTAGTACGAGTATGCTAAATAAGGTAGACGATGATAAGCTTGCTTTGGATATGTTTAAAGATTTGGCTTCTGATGATACTAAAGTTGGTGATGTTAAAGATATTAAAGAATTTACATCTTTTGAAAAAACAATGGATGATTCATTTTTTACAGGCGATTTAAGACTTCGAAAAGCAGATTTTGTCGGTGGTAAAAAGAAGAATTCTTTTTTTAAAACTGCTTTTATAGTTATTTTAGTTTTAGCTATTTTGGCTGCTGGGATAGTTTTCGGTCTTTATTATTTAGGGATTTTAAAAATGTAATTAGTGGTATAAAAACACATATGAAGTATATTATATATAATAGTTTTGTTTCAAAAAAATGTTCACCTTCTTCATGTGTTAAAAATATAGTATTACTTGTAAAAACTGTAAATAAGCAAATAAATATGATTATGTATTTATTTGCTTTTTGTTTTGTGTTAAATGTTTCTTTTATTATTTTTCTAGCATAATACATAATCATTATTATTAGGATAAAGTCTGAAAATATTGCTTCTAGTGAAAGTATATTTTCTATTCTATCTAAGGCTCCTACGATATTTACTCTTTTTAATATTTGAAAAGCAGGGTATTCATATAGTGCTGTTAGATCTATTCCAAAGACGCATATTGTTGTTATAATGATGCTTAACATATTTATGCATGATATTATATAGGTTAATAAGTTTATTTTAGTTGAGTAATTTCTTATTTCATTTTTTGAAATAATTGTAAGAAAAAAAAGTTTAGCTATATTAAATCCTATAAATATGAATGAGTATGAAAATATTTTAGATATTTTATTTTCTAATATTGGTTTTATACCATTTAAATCAATGTTTCCAGTAAGACCTATCATTATTATTATATTAAATATTATATTTATATAAAAAAGGATTAGACTTATTTTTCCTATTATGTGAATTTCTTTAGTACTAGCATATCCTACTGGAATTATTAGAACTAAACTTATTATCCATGGACTTGTTTTGGCTAAAAATAGAGCGTTTGTAAAGTGAATTAGTATCCAAAATAAACAAAATGAGGCGATTAGACAGCCGATTAGTAAAATAATATTTATGATGTTTCCACACTTTTTGTATATTTTTTTATTTATAGTTATTAAGTTATCATTTGGATACTTTTGTTTTAGTAATTCATATATAGTAAATGGTATTATTCCTAGCAAGCTACCAATTATTATACTTATCCAAGAGTCTTGTTTAATATGATATATTAGGCTGGTAAAGGTGAGCTCTGTATAGCAAGATCTTAATATAAACCATATTAAAGTATTGTAATCTAGTGAGTTTATTTTTTTCATTATTTTTCTCCCTCTAGTGTTTTAGTTAAAGAGCCTGTTGATACTATTTTAACGTTGGTGTGTATTTTGATTTTTAAATTTTTAAAATATTTGCTGTTCCAATTATTTTCTATTTTTTTCCATTTTTTTGGATAGTTTTTATATATAAGATTTCCAAAACCAAAAATGTCACTTTTATAATCATTTTGTATTTTTTTTATTGTTTCATCTATATCTTTTTTTAATGATTTATTCCATTTTTTTTCTAGTTTTTTTAAGTTTTTAATTTTATTTAAATTTATCGGTCCATTTATTTCGTAAATGGTTCCTGTACCTTTTACGTATATGTCTAAGCTATTTGAATTATTTAATTTTATTTTTGTTTTTAAATCATTTGAATATATACTTGCATGGTTATCTTTATATTTCACGCTATAAAGTAATTCTTTAGCTTCGTTATTAATTATATGGATCATTTCTGATTCTTTTTTATTAGTTGTTTTAATTAATTTATCACCTTTATATATAGCTAGGTTTCCAAGACTTAGATATGTACTGGGCTCGGCAGTTTCAACATTTTCTTGTTTAGCTCCTTTTTTGGGATTTCCGTTTATGTTTATGGTTGGCATTAATGGTTCGTATCCTTTTTCAAGTATTCTTCCTATAAAGTTACTATATGATGCACTATCTCCAATTGCTCTTGAATTTTTATTTGATTCTATTAGGGTTGCTATTGACTGAGATGGGAATGATTCTAAAGGTGAGATTATTTTTAGAACGTCGCTTGCTTTATCTTTGTTTACTTGAACTAAGTAAAATCTATTTCTAGTTTGTGGATTTCTTATTAACCAGTCAGCTATTTTTAAGAATCCTTCTTTTCCTATTTCTTCTGAAATAACAACGACGTTAATGTGTGAAAAATATAGTTGTTTTGGTGTTTTTCTATCAATTGCTTTAATGGCAGAAGCTATAGTATTTCCATTTGCCTTATATACTGTTGTTTTTGCTTCTCCTTCTTTAGCTGATGTGTCTTGTTTTGGTGAATTAGCAATTAAAAGAGTTACTTCATATTTATTTTGATTTTTATCTATTGCAGCGGCAGTTACTAGTGATAGTCTATTTAGTTCAGCGTAGTCATTACAACCGCATAGGCTTAAGCATATTATAAGCAGGATTAATTTTTTCATTTGCCTCCTCCTTGCTTGGTTTCATTTTTAGTACTTATGTATTTTGGCCTTTTAAATATATCTTTATTAGAAAATTTTATTATTGTGTCTTTATTTGCATCTATTTCTAGTGGAGCAAGAGGGGATAAGAAACTTGTTTCTATATTTTCTAGGGAAGCTATTTTTGTAATTAAAAGTAAACACATGGATATTATTCCGATGGCTCCAAGCATACTTGATGCGATTATGAATAAAAATCTCCAAAATCTTATTCCGTTTATGAAATCTGTGTCTTGAAATATTAAGCTCGATATGGAGGTTATAGCTACTATAATAATGGTGATTGGCGAGACTATGGATGCGTCTACGGCGGCTTGGCCTAAGACTAAGGCACCAACTATACTCATAGCGGTTGTCATATTACTTGGGCTTCTTATATCGCTTTCTCTTAAAACTTCAAAGATTGTCATAAAAAGTATTATTTCAAAAAAAGTAGGAAATGGAACTCCTTCTCTTTGAACAGCTAATGATATTAATAGTTTATCTGGTATAGTGTTTTGATCATATGTAGCAACAGCAATGTAGATAGCTGGTGTTAGTATGGTTATTATTAAAGCGATAAATCTTAATATTCTTGTAAATGTTATATTAACTGATTTTTGATTTTGATCTTCTGGTGATTTTAAGTAATCTAGAAATACAGTTGGAAGAATAAGTATGAATGGGGAGTTTTCAACTAGTATTATAATTTTTCCGTTTAAAAGTTCTTGGCAGGCTATATCTGGTCTTTCGCTACTTTTTATTTGTGGAAAAATCGATTTTTGAGTAGTGAGGTAATCTCTAATATTACCACTATCTAAAATGCCATCAATATCAATTTTTTGCAATCTTTTTTTAATTTCTTTAATTTTCTTATCATCAGCAATGCCATTTATATAGGCAATTGTAGTTTTTGTTTTTGTTCTTCTTCCTATTTTAATTTCATTAAACCATAGATTAGGATCTTTAATTCTTTTTCTAATTAGTCCGAGATTTTTAGAGTGACTTTCGGTGAAACTGTCTTTGGATCCTCTAATGATTGGTTCGCTTGTAGCTTCAGTTATTCCTCTATCCAAGTTAGCTTTTGTTTCCATGACAATAGCTTCATCGTATCCATCTACGACAATTATAGTAAATCCGCTTGAGAGATAATATGGGAATTCATTAAAATCGCGGATAGTAAATAGTTGACAATTGAACAGTTTATTTTTAAGAATATTAAGTAGATTATTAAATAAATTTTTATCTTTTTCGGCGAGAACTGTACTTTTGATAATAAAATCACTTATTGTGCTGGTTTGCGATGAACTTTCTAAAAATATGCATCCAACTTTAGTGCCTTTAATATCAATTATTCGATTAACTACGTCGCCACTACCACCATATATTTTTTTAATTTTATCGATAACTTTTTCGGCTTTTGTATTGATTTTTTCCATATTATCCCATCTTTCTTTTTTATTATGTCCCATTATTCTAAAGATATGTTATAATTTTTTTGGAAGTGGTTTTATGAATTCTGAATTTTTAGTAAAGTGTGAAAAGTTAGATCATTTTGGCAGAGGTATGGGAAAAGTAGATGGAAAGATTATATTTGTTCCGGATTTGCTTCCTATGGAGGAAGCTTTAGTTAGAGTAGTTTCTTCTAAAAAAAAGTTTATGATAGGTGAGATAATAGATCTAAGGCTAGAATCTTTATATAGAATTTGTCCGAAATGTCCTTATGAAAAATGCGGATGTGCGCTTAAAAATTTGACTTATGAAAAAACTTTGGAATATAAGAAGGAAAAAGTAGGGAATATTTTAGAAAAGTTTGGAAATATTCATATAAATATTAGTAATATAATACCGAGTCCTGTTATTTATGGATATAGGAATAAAATAACTTTAAAAGTTAGGAATGGTAAGTTAGGTTATTTTAAAAATAATTCTAATGATATTTTAGAAATTGACAAATGTTTAATTGCAAGTGATAAAATTAATCAGATAATTAAAGTGATTAAAAAGGAAGATTTATCTAATGTTCATGAAGTTATGATTAGAGATATGGATAAGGTTATGGCTAAAATAGATGGGAAGCTTAATCTTGATAATATTAAGCCTTTAGTAGACAGTATTTATATGAATGATAAATTAGTGTACGGTGATGAGAAAATCATAAATCATATTTTGGATTATAAATTTTTTGTTTCAAAGGATTCTTTTTTTCAGGTTAATAATGGTGTAACTACAATGCTTTATTCCAAAGTTTTAGAATATGTGGGAAATGGTGATAGAGCTCTTGATTTATATTGTGGTACTGGAACGATAAGTTTGTTTTTAAGCATGAAGTTTAAAAGTGTAACCGGAATTGAGATTAATAAAGAAGCTATATTTTGCGCGAATGAGAATAAAAAGTTAAATGGTATAAGTAATGTGGAGTTTATTTGTGGTGATGCGAATAAATTTGCTTCTTCTTTAAAAGCCGATGTAATTGTCGTAGATCCAGCTAGAGCGGGTCTGATGAAAGATGGGATAGAAAATATTTTAAGTGTTAGACCGCAAAGAATTGTGTATGTGTCTTGCGATCCAGTTACTTTAGCTAGGGATTTAAAAGATTTAAGTCAATTTTATGAAATTAAAGAAATAACTTTGTATGATATGTTTCCATGGACATATCATGTTGAAAGTGTATGTTTGCTTACAAAAAAAGACAATTTTTAAAAATTGTCTTTTTCTAAATATTTTGGTACATATTCCAATATAGTTTTTTTATTTTTGTAAGTGCTTTTAAGTGTAAGAATTTGTCTTTTGTTATAAACTTTTAGAGTGATAGGTTTTTTCATTGACTGGTCTAGCTACTGTGTAAAGTGATCCTCTTACGTATATATCTCCTTCGTTTATATTCTGATTACTGATATCGGTACAGGTGTTTAATATATATACATGGTCTCCGGGATTCACTACTACGTCTGATGAAATATATGAATTATCTTTTATTTCATACATTTTTTGAACAAAATCTTCTGCTGGGTAACTTCCTACTAATTGATTACGAGCATCTTCTTCTACGTAGGCAAAGATTTCTAAATTATATTCACCATATGGTGTATAGTATTTTAAAGTTGGGTGGGCATTATAATATTCTTGTGATTTATAGTCGGTGATACTGGCAAACATTTCTCCACTATTTTCACCAGTAGAATCGTGATAAAAATTGTGTCCCCAAATTATTGATACATATCCATAGTCATCATTTTTTTCAATGTTGTTTTCATAATTGCCACCGTTTCTAAAGTCAGCAATGATTGATCCGCCAGTATTATATTCACCTTCTGGAGTATGATTTAAATAGTAGTTTTCTTCATCTATATTTTCGGTTGATACTACTGGGTAGTGGCCTTCGTTAAATATGTCGCCTTCGATGACTGCCACTATATCTTCATTTACTTCGTGTAGCTGATCAAAATTATATGGTGAGACGTATTCATCATCTTCGGGCTCTGTAATTTCACTATTCTGAGTGTTAGTGATTTCATCATCTTTGGACTCTGTAATTTCACTATTCTGAGTGTTAAGGGCCTGGTCTACTATGTCGGCTTGTCTTTGAGCACCTTGTTCTTGTAGTTGAACTTCTTTTGTTGCTTCATTAAATGCTGGTAAATTTGTTGCTATTTGAGTTATACCTTTACTGCCAAAAAATATGGCTCCAGCTAAAGCTCCTGTTAATAAAAAAACTTTTCTAGCATCTATTATCATGCTTCTATGATTTTTTCTTTTTTCTAAAGAGTATCTATTATTTGTCATAGTTTTCCTCCTTTTTTGATTATATCATATTTTTGGGTATATATAAAATTTCATTTTACATATATTTTATAGTGTGGTGGTTTGTCTTTATAAAAAACTAATTATTTATATTATGTTTACTAAAAAAAACGTAAAATGTTTAATTTTTTTTAAAATCTTTTTTTGTTGTGGTATACTAATATTTGGGAGGTTGAGAATAATGAAATATGTTTATTCTTTTAAAGAAGGAAACAAAGATATGCGTGAGACCTTAGGTGGTAAGGGTGCAAACTTAGCTGAAATGACAAGTATTGGTCTTCCTGTTCCACAAGGTTTTACAATTACTACTGAAGCTTGCCTTAAATATTATGAAGATGGAAGTAAGCTTTCAGATGAAGTAGTAAGTCAAGTTAAAGAAAAACTTGCTGAACTTGAAGAAGTTTCTGGTAAGAAACTAGGAGATGCGAAAAATCCTTTATTAGTATCTGTAAGATCTGGAGCTCGTGAATCTATGCCAGGTATGATGGATACTGTACTTAACCTTGGTATGAATGATGAGGTTGCTAAAGGATTTTCAGAAATAACTCAAAATGAAAGATTTGTATTTGATAGTTATAGAAGATTTATACAAATGTTTTCAGATGTTGTAAAAGGTTTTCCTAAAGATGATTTTGAACATCAATTTGATCGTATTAAAGAAGATAAAGGAGTAAAATTTGATACAGAGTTAACGGCTGAAGATTTAAAAGAGGTTGTTGATATTTACAAAAAAGAGTATAAAAAACATGCTGGTGAGGATTTTCCACAAGATCCAGAAGTTCAGCTAATGGAAGCTATTAAAGCAGTATTCCGTTCTTGGAATAATGATAGGGCTAAAACTTATAGAAAACTTAATGATATTCCAGATACTTGGGGAACTGCGGTTAATGTTCAACAAATGGTATATGGAAATACTGGCGAGACTTCAGGTACTGGTGTTGCTTTTACTCGTAATCCAGCTACTGGTGAGAAGAAATTATTTGGTGAATTTTTAATTAATGCGCAAGGTGAAGATGTTGTTGCGGGTATTCGTACTCCAGAACACATTGATAGATTAAAGGAAGTTCTTCCTGAGTGCTATGATGAATTTGTCAAAATTTGTTCTATTTTAGAGGAACATTATAAAGATATGCAAGATATGGAATTTACTATTGAAAATGGTAAATTATTCATGCTTCAAACTCGTAATGGTAAAAGAACAGCTAGTGCGGCTTTGAAAATTGCTGTCGATTTAGTTGATGAAGGTGCTATTACTAAAGAGGAGGCATTACTTCGTGTTAATCCTCGTGATTTGGATCAATTATTACATCCTGTATTTGATGAAAAAGCACTTAAAGATGCAAAAATTATAGCAACAGGCTTAGCTGCTTCTCCAGGTGCAGCAACTGGTCATATTTATTTTAGTGCGGAAGATGTAAAAGAAGCTTATAATAGTGGTGTTAAAAATATTATTTTAGCTAGAATGGAAACATCTCCAGAAGATATTGAAGGAATGAATCTTGCTCAAGGTATTTTAACAGCTCGTGGCGGTATGACTTCTCATGCTGCAGTTGTTGCCCGTGGTATGGGAACTTGTTGTGTTGCCGGTTGTGGCGATGTTACTATTGATGAGAAAAAGAAAACTTTAACTACTAAAGATGGCTTAGAATTTAAAGAAGGTGACTATTTAAGTTTAAATGGTTCTACTGGAGCTGTTTACGGTGAAGAAGTTAAAGTAAAAGAACCTGAAATATCAGGTGATTTTGAAACATTTATGGGATGGGCTGATGCAAATCGTAAATTAAAGATTTACACAAATGCGGATAGGCCAAAAGATGCTGTTCAGGCAAATAAATTTGGGGCAGAAGGTATTGGTTTATGCCGTACTGAGCATATGTTCTTTGATGAAGAGAGAATATTTAATTTCAGACGTATGATTACTGCCAAGAATGTAGAAACCAGGAAAGAAGCTTTATCTAAGATTTTACCTTACCAAAGAGAAGATTTTGAAGGATTGTTTACTGAGATGGATGGAAAATCAGTTACTATTCGTTTCTTGGATCCACCTCTACATGAATTTTTACCTCATGAGGATAAAGAAATAGAAGCTTTAGCTCCAACTTTAAATATGAGTTTTGATGAATTAAAAGCTCAAGTTGATTCTTTAAAAGAATTTAATCCAATGATGGGTCTTCGTGGATGCAGACTTTCAATTTTATATCCAGAGATTGCTGAGATGCAAACTAGAGCTGTTATTGAAGCAGCTATAAATGTTTCTAAAAATGGTATTAAAGTAGAGCCTGAAATTATGATTCCACTTGTTGGAGATAAGGCTGAACTTAAATATGTTAAAGATGTTGTTGTTAAAACTGCTGACAGCGTACTTGAAGAAAATAATTCTAATATGAAATATAAAGTTGGAACAATGATTGAAATTCCAAGAGCGGCTTTACTTGCTGATGAAATAGCTACTGAGGCTGAATTCTTCTCATTTGGTACAAATGATTTAACGCAAATGACTTATGGATTCTCTCGTGATGATGCAGGTAGATTTTTAACTGAATATTATAATAAACATATTTTTGAAAATGATGTATTTGCAACATTAGATCAAAAAGGTGTTGGTAAACTTGTTGAGAATGCAGTTCGTTTAGGTAGAGAAGTTCGCCCTGATATAAAACTTGGTATTTGTGGGGAACATGGTGGAGATCCTAAGACTATTGATTTCTGTCATAGAGTAGGTCTTACTTATGTATCTTGTTCACCATTTAGAGTACCAGGAGCTAGACTTGCTGCTGCTCAAGCTGCAATCAAAGAAAAACAAGCTAAAAAATCTAAATAGTAAATTAAAGACTAGAGAAATCTAGTCTTTTTCTATTGACAACGTGATAGCAAATTTGCTATTATGCAATTAGAGGTGATACATGATGAAATATATCAGTAAAGACGTAATTAATAATGATGAATTTGATTTAATTTGTAAATATTTAAAAATTAGATATGAATCAAATTTAAGTCAAA
>ONJI01000026.1 GCA_900318075.1 uncultured Bacillota bacterium
GCCGTTCAACCTCTCAGTTCGGCTACGCATCGTTACCTTGGTGAGCCATTACCTCACCAACTAGCTAATACACCGCAAGCCCATCCCAAAGCGAAGCCGAAGCTCCTTTTAGCACAAATAGTTATCTATTCGTGAATCATCCGGTATTAGCTATCGTTTCCAATAGTTGTCCCAGACTAAGGGGTAGGTTACCCACGTGTTACTCACCCGTCTGCCACTAAGTGGGAATCCAAATCCAATTTTGTGCAAGCACGCAATCTTCAATGGGCCACTTCGTTCGACTTGCATGTCTTAGGCATGCCGCCAGCGTTCATCCTGAGCCAGGATCAAACTCTCAAAAAAAAATAATTTTATAATTTCAATAGTTTTTCCTAGCTAATTTAATGAATTGACATTTTGCTCAGTTTTCAAAGATCATTCATGTTACTTTTTCAAGCAACACTTCTAATATAACAAATGTACTTTTTTAAGTCAATAGTTTTTTTTAATTTTTTTTAAAAAACTGTTGTCAAATAAGGTTTCCCTCAAAAGTACTCATTTAATATATCAGAACATTTTGAAGAAGTCAACATTTTTTTTACTTTTTTTATTTTTTTGTCGCTTCCTGTCAAATGTACCAATAGAATATCACTTTTTGAAAAGTAAGTCAATCAAAAAAATGATTTTTTTTAATTTTTTTTACTCTTCCTTATAATATATGCACCATTAATCAAAAAATGAACGTTTAATTGCATTTTTTTAATTTTTGATATTCATCGCCATATTTTAAATTGACTTTCAAATCAAACATACTTATTCCTTTTTGATAATCAGTTATAAGTTCTGAAAGTGCATGCCTTATTACAACATCCAATTCTGGAGAATAATTCATCTTTTTCATATGATACTTATATTCTTGCCTGTCTAAAATTTTAAAACTTCCATTTGGAAAAACTCGCAAATCTAAATCATAGTCAATATATTTAATTGTATCTTCTTCAATAATAAATGGTGAAGCTATATTACAATAATAAGTTACGCCTTCTTTTTTTAATTGAACGATTATGTTATACCATTTATCCTTAAAGAAATACATAACTGCTGGTTCCTTAGTTCTCCATGTGTTTCCACCAGCTTCGGTTACCAAAGTCTTCTCGTTTCCAAAAACTATATAATCTTTTTTGACATCAAGCACAACTGCTTCATCCCAGCATCTATGAATCTTACCGTCATGTTTATAACACTGTATTTGCAATTTATCTCCCTTACTTAATTTGCACATAAATATCGCTCCTTAAATACATTATATCCTTTTTTAAGTAAAAAGAAAAGGATATCTTATAGATATCACTTTATAGCTTCCTCAATCGCCTTTTGTAATTGGCTATCATTTTCATCGGTAGGTTCACTCTGATATTTTTCATCAAGTTCTACCTCTATATCCGGTTCAACACCTTTTCCTTGAATCTGCTTACCCTTTGAAGTAAGCCATGTTTTAGTTGTAAGCTTATATTGATTACCATTTGGTAACGTTTGAAGTTCTTGGACTGTTCCCTTTCCATATGTTTTCTTTCCAACTATTACTGCGTCACATTGTTCTTTTAAAGCTGAAGTCATAACCTCAGAGGCTGAAGCACTTTCACCATTTACTAAAATGACAATTTTATATTTTTTGTCAATTTTTCCTTTTGAAAAATATTTGCTTTTAACCTCTTTAGATTGTATTTGATAAATAGGATGAGAAGAATCTAGAAATAAAGAAATTATATCTTCTGCAGAGCTTAAATGACCACCTGAATTATCGCGTAAATCAATAATCAAACTATCAATGTTTTGTTTTTCAAGTTTTTCTAACTGTTTTTTAAATTGTTTGTAAGTATTATTAGCAAAAATCGTCATACGAATATAACCTATTTTTTTGTTGTCTTTATCTATAACATTAGAGATAGCCGAAGTTAGAGAAATATTTGAAATACTGATTTTTACCGTTTTTTCAGTGTCACCTCTTTTGAAAGTCAAATCAAATTTTTTAGTTTGACTTTTTATGATAGATGAAACCTCATCTGTTTTTTTACCTAGAACACTCTTACCATTTATTTTAGTAATTATATCTCCAGCTTCCAGTCCAGCCTCACTTGCTGGTGAATCTTTTAAAACATTATATATAACTACATTACCATTATCATCGTTATACACCTGAAGGCCAACGCCCTTATAATTACCCTCTAAAAAAACGCTAAAATTACTATCAGCAGAACCGATATAACTTGAGTTTTTATCTAACGTCGTAAGCATTCCTGCAATTGCTGAATCAATTAGTTTAGTCTTATCCAAATCTTCGTAATAATTTTCTGTTATATATTCATAGTTTTTTATGAACTCTTGAAGTTCTTTATCTATATTTTTCCCACTACTATAACTAAGTTTATAAGTTACAAGCCCACCCATTACAAGACTCACAACCACAGTTATTAGAAGTAAAATAATTACCTCGCTAGTTTTAAATGATGAGCTATACGAATTATTATTTGGCTTTTCCTCTTTGCCTATATTAAATTCGCCCAGAGATTTAGATAATTTTTCTAATTTGCTTTTTGTATTTTCTTCACTTTTTCTCATACAATCAACCCTTTTACATCATAATAAAAGTATACCATAAAGTGGATAAACTTAGAACCAAAAAAAGCAAAAAGATGCAAATTTAAATTGCATCCTTATTCTAGCTCTTCTAATTTAGCTTTAATATCGTCATAATTATCATAGGTTTCATCTATATTATGATCACTAATTTTAACCAAAGTGGTTCCCTTAACTTTAAACTTAGACAAATCAGAATCATAGTTACCATCTTCACCCAAATATTGATTGTTAAAGCTATCATCTAAATTAGCTATATAAATTTTAGGCGCTTCCTCATTAGCTTTAATAACTTGAATTAAAGTTTCATACTCTGATAATTTGTCGTCATCACTTTTTTTGATTAAAACATAATAATTTCCATCGATGTTCAACATTGAGCCGATTATTAGACTATCATATTGAATTTCTGCTTTTTCATCAGATGAAATGCTTCTAACAGTTTTAACAGCATTAGCTTTTCTTGTAACAATTGTCGTAACACCATAGAAAATAAGCATAATAGCCACAACTATTAAAACTATTTTTATAAGTTTAGTAATTTCATCAGAACCTTCAGATTTATCAAAATGTAATTCTCTACGTGCTTTCGCAATTGTCTTTTTCTTATCTTCTCTTTCCCTATAATTAATTTTTCTAATTTCTTTAGTGTCTTTCAAATTAGTCTGTTTAAGATTAGTTGCTTTCTTTTTATTAGATGTTCCCTTTTTACCTTTTGCCTTACTTTCTTTTGTCATTATATCACCTGCGTTAATTATAACACATTTGAGTATAAATTCAAAGCCCTATTTACTTGTAGGAAGAACAGAGACTGAACTTGCTACACTTACAAGTTCTTCTTCACTCATACTATTAGCAACAACATAATACTCGATACCACCACTGATCCAAGAAATCATATTGTCACTTATTGATGCTACTCCCATTGCCATCTGATATGGATTACCATCAATCGATACAACCGAATCATCAGAAACCGACGCCGTTTGTTCAATAAGCATAAATGGACTGTCACCTTCAAAAGTCATAATAACTCTTTCGCCACCATCTAAACTAACTGTTTCTTTATTAGTAAGTCTAGTATTTTCTGGAATATACATAGGATATATTTCTTCTTCAATTTTACTCACCGTCTGTGCATTTTCTTCTTCCTTTGCTACCTTCATATTTTCATCCAAAGTAAAATAGTTATCTTTAAATTTTGGATTTAAATTTATCTTTTTAAAAACCATTTTTATTAAAACATCATCCTCGTCATTTAATACTTCAACTTTCACTGGATTTAACTTTTTATCAAAATATATTTTTTGCTTTACCAAGTCACTATTATTTGGATAATTAACAGCAGTTTTAAAAATATAATTCGAACTAGTTGTTTTAAATTCTTTCTTACTATCATTTTGAATGTCGGAAAGAAGCGTCTGTAATAAATATACTTGTGAATTATTATAAGGCCAGTCGCTTTGAAATTTAAAGCTTTTATTTAATGTTGGAGTTAGAACATAAACTCCATCAAAATTTTTTAAAATTATTTGCTCATGATTGTTCGTTTTATTTTTTAATGACACTCTAAATTTATCACTTTTACTATATGAAACATCAACATCATACTTATATATGTCATCATTATTTATTATCTCCATTGTTCCAATCAAATTATAACCATTTAATTTTTCTATTTTCTTTTCTAAGTCTTTTTGAGCATCCTTAACCGTATAGCTACCACATCCCGAAAGTAATAGACAAAAACATAAAATCACAAAAATTTTTTTCATAAAATTCACCATCCTTCAATTTCAATTAATTATATTAGTATATTTTTCAAAATATGAATGAATAATTTATGTTTTTTTGGATATGCTAGTTATAGAAAAAGGAAGGTGGAAAAATGGAAACATTACAAAAAGTATGTTTAGTTTTAACAATAGTTGGTGCCATTAACTGGGGTCTTATCGGATTATTCGATTTCAACCTAGTATCAACCATATTCGGTAATGGTTCAATGCTTGAAAAAATTATCTATATTTTAGTAGGTATTGCCGGTATTATTAATATTGGAATACTATTTAATCACATTGAAGATCATTAAAAAAAACTTCTACTAAGAAGTTTTTATTTTATGTTAATTTTTGAATAGCTATAAATAGTAAACATATTTGATATAGCATCAACAATTAATATAGCTCCAATAACCATAATACTTACAGTTATTACCTCGAAAGGATTAAATACAAGTATAAGTCCAAACACTAAAATTATAAAAGAAATTATTAACATATGCCACCAGTTAATATAATCATATTTTTTTAAATCAAAAGCTGCTGATAGTTTACTTATAGAGTCAGCTATTAAAAATATGCCGATTACTAAAGGAATAAAAGAAGCGAAAGCTTTAGGATTCAAGAATATATAAATTCCGAACGCTCCAAGTATAATTGCTAAAATTAAAGTAGAACTAGTATAAGGGGTCTTAATTTCTGTTTTAGTATACATTACTACCCCAGATATTCCAAAGAACAAAAACATAAACGCCACTAAATAACAGATAATGTCACTAACAGTCGCTGGAAATAATAACATAAAAATCCCAACTATCAAATAAAATATAGACGTTGCTATTAAAGTGTTTCTAAGTTTTTCAAACATCTTATCACATCCTCTAGTATAATGATAGTATTTTTTCATTTTAAAGTCAACTGTCAAATATAGATTATTAAATTTAAAGAAGTAATCAATATGATTACTTCTCAACAACTCTAATTTTAACTTTCTTAGTTTTTGATAAATATTGAACTCTAGCATCAGAGCCTTCTACCTTTACCGGAACCTCATATTCACCAGGTTTATAATCTTTAAGATCTATATAAGCTTTGATATCCTCATTAGTAAGCGCCTTTATTACAGCATCAACACCTTGAACGCTGACATTTACTTTAATATCACTTTCAGATAGCCCTTGCACCGCATAATTTTCATTTAAGTTGCGGACATCTATATTAACATTTTCAATATCTCTAGCTGTTGAAACATCAAGAGTTAATGATGCTGAAATATTGCTTATCGACATAGATTTGATTCCTTTAGGCTTTTTAAGATCAAGTTTAAATTCCTTATTACTATTTAAATTAGATACATCAACTGATACAGAAACATTTTGAAGATTATCCAAAACACTTTGTTTACCGTAAACTACAACATTCGAAGGATTTATTTGAATAGAACTAATTGCCTTTCCGGTAACTACATTTCCTTTTGGAATAACCTTAATAGGAACTACTTTACTAGGAGAAGTAACCTCAAGATCAACGCTTATCTTCTCAGGAACAATTTCCACATTTAAAATATTTCCTTCTTTATCATAAGCCTTTAAAGGTATATTTTTAACATTAACAGTGCCAGTATCATTTAAAGTTAAACCTTCTACATCAACTAATGCTTTTACAGTAGCTACTTTTTTTAAACTATTTATTGCATTTTCATCATCAGTTCCTTTAATAACTACAGAATCTACAGATGGCGTAACGTTTTCAATAATGAGCTTAGAATCTAAACTGTCTTGATTTAATAAATCTGCTGATACTGTTTTTGTTTCAGACACTTTTGGATAAATGTTAACATTAGCCACTGATGGATTAACACTATAATCTATCGAACCAGTTGGAGCGGCATATTCGATGTTAACCTTATGCGTTCCAGGTTTTAATCCAGATAAATCTACCGTAACTTTAGCTGTAGATTGCTTAGCAATAAAAAGATCAGATCTACTTCCCATTAAAGTAACATCAACTTTTTCAGGAAGTCCTTCTACAACATAAGCTTCTTCATTATAAACAGCCTTAATTTCTCTATCTTTTAAAACCTCCGCACTAGTATTAGTAAATAATGTCATCTTTTGATCTATAACAATAAAAACCAAAATAGCCAAAAATAAAGAGATAAATAAAAGTGTGTTGCTTCTAGAAAGCCAGTTTTCTAAAGTTTTGTTAGAATTACTAAACCACTTGGCAATTCTCATTAAAAATCTTGTAGTAGGAACAACTATTTTCCTATCGGCAAATCTAAAAAGTCTGCCAAATAAACCTAATTTCTTATTCATTGTGAGTTTCCTCCTTCACATTGCTCAATATTTGTCCAGAAGGAGCTAAAGCCTCTAACAATCTTATTTTTACTTCATCTAATGACAAATTATAGACAAGTTCCCCATTCATTGCGATAGACATACGTCCTGTTTCTTCAGATACAATTAAAGCAACGCAATCAGTTCTTTCGGCAATACCCAAAGCTGCTCGATGACGAGTTCCAAGTCTTTTACTTATTGCCAAACTATCACTTGTTGGAAACACTGCTCCAGCACATACGATCTTATCACCTTCGATTATGACACCACCATCATGTAATGGATTATTTTTAAAGAAAATCGAAGCAAGTAATGGTCCAGAAATATCAGCATAAACCTTTTGTGCCTTCTCAGCATAACTAGCCAAGCTATTATCTCTTTCTATAACAATTAAGGCTCCCATACGCATTTTTCTTATATAATCAGCAGCAGTAGCTATTTCTCCCACTGATCTTTCTAATTCAGATAAAGATAAAGACCTCTTTCTTCTAAAGAATTGAGCTCTACCAAGCTGCTCAAGTGCATCCCTTATTTCCGGTTGGAATATAACGATTAAAGCAAGCGGAGCCCATTCAATAACATAATCAATAAAGTATGTAATGGTAACCAAATCAAACCAAGAAGATAAAACTTTGACTAAAGCAATAATCAAAATCCCCTTAAATAACATTACCATTTTCATATTTTTTCTTAAACTTTTTAATATTAAATAGAATAATGCCCACACTAATAAGACATCTAGAAGTTTTCTGGCAATTTCACTTAACGATTCTACTGTCATATTCTACCTCCATCTACTATTAGATTATATCATAATTAAAAGTCTTATGAAAGACTAATTATTAATTTCGCTTATTTATAAAAATATTAATAAACTGTTTTTCGTTAAAAATAATATAAAAAAGATGAAAACATCTTTCTTATTTCCAAATATCAGAAGTCTCCACAGTTGAATCCTGAGAAGGAGCTTGAACTGAGGCAGCTGAATTAATTGTAGTTGCCGCAGGCTGTACTGGTTCTACTGCTGGCACTTGCTCTACAACAGGTTGTACTGGCTCTGCTGCTGGCACTTGCTCTACAACAGGTTGTGCTGGCTCTACTGCTGGCGCTTGCTCTACCACAGGTTGTACTGGCTCTGCTGCTGGCACTTGCTCTACAACAGGTTGTACTGGTTCTGCTGCTAGCGCTTGTTCTACTACAGGCTGCACTGGCTCTACTGCTGGCGCTTGTTCTACTACAGGTTGTGCTGGCTCTACTGTCGGCATAACCGTCCAATCATCATTAGAAAGTTGTTTAACAGAATCTGCTGAAGGCACAGTACTACTACTCCAAGTACCATTATCTAAATTTAGAGTAGCCCCTATATCTGACGGAGAAGTCACGTTACTATTATCAGCTACATTTACTTCCGGTGTTCCAGGCACAGAAGTTTCAGAATTATTAGTTTGTTGCTTCTCGTTTTTCTTCCTACTTTCAGTAAGATAACCAATTAAAGCTAAAATAAATACAATTGAAAAAACAATAATCCAAAATAACCAATTTGTTAAAAATCCCATAATATTTTTCCTCCTTATTCTAAAAATATAATATCATTTTTTAAAAGACAATGCAACAACCTAATTCTATTTGTCAAAATAAAAAACTTAGATTATTCTAAGTCTTATTTTTCAAGGTAATCTTCACCTTTAAAAGGTTCAAATCTAAGCAAATCATTATAGTCCTGTTGTCTTAAGACCTCATACACCATAATAGCTACACAATTAGAAAGATTTAAAGCTCTCACTTTATCTGTCATAGGAATGCGCATGCATTTATCTAAATGGTCTTTGAGTATTTCCTTAGGTATTCCTGTACTCTCTTTTCCAAAAATCAAATATATATTCTTACTATTATCACTATAATCAAAAGAAGTATGAGGCTTTTTACCATATCTAGTAAAATAATAAAATTCCCCTTCGTTTTTACTTAAAAAATCGTCATAATTTTCATACACAGTATAATCACATGCATCAATATAATTTGCTCCACTTCGTTTAACCACCTTCTCATCCAAACTAAAACCAAGTGGTTTAATAAGATGCAATTTAGCATTGGTGGCCGCACAAGTTCTCATGATGTTGCCTGTATTCTGCGGTATTTCAGGCTCATATAAAACTACATTAATCACCTATAAAACCCCATTTTTTGAAAAAACTTTCATAATATTTTGAAGAATAATTATTCGCACCATTTAATACTGTCACAATCTTTCCATCAACAAATACATAAATCACTGATACAGAATTATCTGAAATTTGCGATGATATCTTTTGATTTGCAGCAAATCTACTTCTCAAATGACTATTAAAAGTATTCACATCTACATTATCCAAATTTAAATAAAGTACATCTTCGCTTACATCAAATTTATTTATAACTTTCTTTAGCATTTTCTCAAAAGGCTTAATATCTACATTTTGCCCAGAAGAAACATATAAAATGAACTTTTGACTTTCTAAAGTATAATTAAATATTTCTTGTTCATTTATCTCAGAAGCAACATCTTTTATGACAGAATTTTGAGAATAATACTCTTTAGAAGTATTATACCAACTTCTCGCATAAAAAACCAAAACAACCGTAATAAATATAATTATACATAATATGACATGATTTTTTGTAATTCTTTTTTGCATCTTTAGCCTCCTAATTAATAATTCTAAATAATTTCATCAGTATCTATATCTTCAAGTTTTACATCAGGTAAAATAATTCCTTCATCAGCACATATTCTCTCAAACTTTTCCTGGAATGCTGCACATTCTTTAACTCTACTATCAGGATATATTCTTTTACTATCCCTGATAGCTATATAAACATCAATAATACCAACTTCTTTTTTATTTTCAAACAATGCATTAGAAAAAGCACCAGAAAGAACTGACAAAGAAACATCCGGATACATTGCCGATAGTCCATAAACTCTCTTATAAGTCGATGTAGCATCAACAATAGATTCCATAAGCATAGTTTTTAAAAAACTATTATTTATCATTTTTATTCCGGTTTTATATTCAATCTTTGGTATAGTTCCCAACAATATTTGAACTGTAGCCTGTCTATCAGGTTCTTCTAAATCGATTCTATCGAAACGTCTTAAAAATGCCCTATCCCTAACAATATAAGTTTCATATTCAATAGTTGTAGTCGCTCCTATAGCCTTAATATCTCCACGATCTAAAGCAGGTTTTAAGATATTTGCCAAATCCATAGGTCCGTCAGCAGCACCACCAATTAATGTATGAACTTCATCTATAAACAATATTGTTTTAGGAGCTTTTTTTAACTCATTTACCACTAAATTAGCAACACTTTCCGTCTTTCCATCAATAACCATCGTTCCAAGCATAGAAGAAGAATTAATTTTTAAAATATTATATCCTTTTAAACTGTCGGGAACTTCTCCACGTTGAATTTTATAAGCTATGCCTTCGACAACCGCCGTTTTACCAATACCAGCCGCACCAACTAAAAGTGCTGATTTATCTGGTGTTAAAAGTACTAATATCGTTTTTCTGATTTCCTCTTCACGAGAAATTGCTGGGTTAGTTACATATTGCTTAGTAGATAAATTCTCACAATAATTTGTAATAATTGGAAACTTCTGTGGATCAAGTAGTTCAATCATATTTTCTTTCATTTTTATCAGTCCTTTATATATTTATTTTTTTTTAATTTCTCTACAATTTTACTATATTTAACACTACCATCTATTCTATTATAAGTATCTTTTTCTTCGCCGTCTTCTATAAATATAGTAGTTGGCGTTCCTGAAATAGGAAATTTAGAGATAAGTTCCCCCTCATCATCTTCAGATAGCTTAGATAAATCAATATATTTTATATCAACCTTATACTTTTCAATAACTTTATTCAATGTAATCTTATAACTGTCACAAGCTGAACAAGTAGTTGAACCTATAAATAAAACAAAATTTTCTTTGTTATCTAGCATCTTTTTTAATGATTTATAACTAATTTCATCATAAGTTTTCACAGTTGAACATCCTGTTAAAAGAAAAACGCCAATAATTAAAAGCAGTATTTTCTTCATAATCAATCACCTTTAATTAATTATATAACAAAATGGATTAAAAAAAAAGACGATAAAAAAATAAAGAGGTCAAAATCTTTATTTTTTGTAAATGATTAACTGATCATTAGTTAAATAAATAGTACTATTTTGATTTGCAATTTCTGATGCACTTGCACCTAATGCCCTTACAACATCATTTAAAGTATCATCACTGCTAGTAATATAAAATGATACATCTTCTCTTGGAACAAAAATCGTCTCTCCTGGATAAATAACATCATTTTCATTAAGACCATTTAATCTGAGTAAATAACTAGGACTTATATTATATTGACGCGCTATAGAATATATAGTATCACCTTTTTCTATAACATACTTTTTAAAATATAGATTGTCGTTTTCCATTCTTGGTACAACAATATAATCTCCAGGATTCAAAACTGTTCCCATCATAATGCCGTTTAAATTAGAAAGGTCGTTTATAGGTAAGCCAAACTTATTAGCAACCGATGCTAACGTATCGCCATTTTGTACTTGATATATCGTATACATATCTTCACCCCAATGTATTATATGCTGTAAGAAAAATTTGGCAAATAAAAAACCTAAGTTTTTTTACTTAAGTTTTATATAAAATACTACGCTTTACTACTATCAAACAAAAGCCCGACTATAATTCCAATACCAATTAATACCGTAAATAAAGATACAAGAGAATTAACTAAAGGAATAAAGTCTAAAACAAATATTAATGCAAATCCTAATATTCCAACTAATAATATATTAATATCACTTTTAAAAAGCTTTTGCCATAACTTATAACCTATCAAATAAGCAGCAAATAGTTTAGCTAAATAAATTATAATTAAATAAAGGGCAAGCAAAATTAAAGAAAGAGGAATACCGAACGGAATTACAAGCAAAAATACTGACATCAATGGGACTAACATCAAAAATGCTACACCTTTTGCAAATAGTTCTACACCTTTACTAAAATCAAGTTCCCTATAACTTTCATCAATTTTTTCAAATACATTAGGAATTATTAAAGTAAGTATTGCAAAAATAAACAATAAAGAAAGCACTGACCAAACTTTATCCAAAAAAGCTTCAGCAAAATCAACAGTTACATCTCTTTGAGTTGATTTTGTTTTAACTACATTTGTAATATTAGAACTAATAGTTGCTTTAGCATCTTCATTATAAGACAAAGTACCACCAATTATAGAATCATCATCAATCACAATTTCTTCAGAAAATATTCTAACATTACCATTTACACTAGCGCCTTCCATCGAAACCTTGCCGCCATAAACGGTAACATTGCGATTTAAATTACCACTAATGGTAATATCAGAGCCTAAAACAATCACATCTCTTTTCAAACTAGCTTCTTTATCAATTTCGATAATATTACCTGCAATAATTGAATCATTAGCTATAGTCCCAGAAACTGATATTAAATTACCAGCTAAAACCAAATAATCACTCTGACCAGTATGTTCAACCTTATTTCCAGCCAAAAAGTTAACACCACGAACATTTCCTCTTGATTCAACACTTTCGCCAGCTATAGCCGAAGAACCATTAATATCATCTTCAAATATGACACTATCTCCAGCTTGCGCATAAAAATGATTAACACTTTTAGCTTGAACAATTGGCATAAATATAACACATATAAATAAAACAAATAAAAAATTTAAACTTTTTTTCATAAATCTCCTCCACTTTTTATTTTAACACTTTATCATAATTTAGTTAATATGTAATTTCTTCAAATTTGTCATCTATTTCAAAAATTCCGCTATCAAAATCACTTTTCATATTATCAAATTTTAAAAGGACTTCTTTTTGAATAGATTTATATTTGACATAGACAAGCTTCTCTCCCTTAAAATAATATGTCGTTTCTCCATCTTCAAAGTTATACCTTTCAAAAGTATATCTACTATTGAACACCTTTTCTACTCCAGTTTTATAACCTTTCGTCTTAAGCTTTTTTATATCACTAGGAAGTATTCCTATAGAAAAATCTTCCATATCACTATCTTCTTTAAAATATGTTAATTGGTTAGGACTTATACTATAACGAACACCATCCTTTTGAATAATTATATTTCGCTCATATCCGTCAAATTCATAGTATAGTTTATCATCATCTCTAGCCATAACTATTTTAGTATCATCATTAATTGATGTATTACGATCCCAAAAAGAAACATAATAATGAACAACATCAAAATTTTTAAAAAACAAATACGTTCTAGAATTACCACTTGCTTTATCTATAGTCTCTACTTTTTGAAAGCACCCCGTAAGCAGAAGTACAAAGCAAATAATAATTAGCTTTCTACGCATAATAAAGACCTCCTAGTTACATTATACAGCATATTTAAAAAAGTAAGTACCGTCCTATACTTATTTTTGATATTTTTTAATCTTAACGTTGTCATTACGATTAAATGCCTGATCTATATGTTCTAAAGCCACGCATAGTTCTTCTCCGGAATACTCTAAATATGCACTTTTTATAAGAACTTCTTTAGCTATTCGCAATTTCAAAAGAGCATCTAGACTTTCTTCTTTAAAATTATTAGTGACCATAGTATAAGGCATAAACGTTCCATCTTTTTTAAGCAAACTTCCATCTTTAAAAGTTCCAGTACCAGATCTTACAGTAGTTTCATAGTACCTAGATAATTCATCACTTTTATAACCATAGACATAATCCTCTGTATTGATAATCTTTGAATATAATCCACTTCTGACATTGGAAAGAAAAATTGCATTTAAACCATTATCTAAATCAAAAACCGAATAAGTCCCAGTTGAACCAACTGCAGCAAACGCCCTATCACTATATCTAGCAGGGACATCACTTATTTCTACACTTCCAGTATTAACATATACCCCCATTGCATGTTCCAAATATATTGGTTTACCGTTACTTAATACTGGCCTATCATTTTCATCTAGTAAAATCTTTGACTCTGGCTGCACAGTTGTAATTAACTTATTAAAAGACTCATCATTTAAAAAACCATTACTTAAATAATCAAAAATTTTCTCCAAATCTTGGACATTAGTTGTCACTCCCGCATGGCCAGATACATAGCCAATTTCCTTTTCAAATATATTAGCTTTTGGATCATATACCCCATCTTTTACATATATAAACCTATTATTTTGAGAATCAATTTTAGTATCAATACGGCCACCTGTCATATTAATAGTACTATAACCGGTCTGTAAAAGTCCTAACTCATCTCTATATAGCTCATAAAACTTCTTTAAATATTTTTCAGTGGCGTTCTGCAAATTATCACCAAACAAAAGAGTTACAAACATATAAGGAATATCACTATATATAAACGTGTTTCTATTAATTACAGAAGTATTAAGAAGTCTTCTTATTCTCTCTTTACTAGAAAGTGAAAAATCATCAACTCGTCCATCAGTCTTAAGATTGACTCCAAATTTTAAAGCATCGATTATTGGAACGTCAATCTTGCTTAAAAGATCTGAATAATCAGAAAACTTTTTACTCAAATCTATATTTCCTTTTTCTTCTTCCTTTAAAAGCAATAAAGCCGTGAACATTTTAGTTATACTTGATGCATCAAACACAGTTTGCCCACTAATATCACCATCACAAGGCACATCTGACATTTTTCCTTTATAAGTGTTTAAAGTTATACCATATTTTATATCTTTAAGCCCTGTCGCAAATCCTGGAGATAATTTAGAAATTGCATCAACCGATTTCAAATAATCACTAGACATCGCATCAAATATTTGAAAATAATCAGCATTCTGATTTTGTAAAAGTACATCCACACATTCACTAAAAATCTTTTCAAATATTTTTTTATCTACCGATGTTTGAAAATTATCTATTACTTCATCATAAACACTTCTTATTAAACGTAGATATTCTAAAGATTCCATATATGCCTCCAATATAATATATTATATTACTACCATCTCAAAGTCAAATGAAAAGTATAGAATTTAAATCTATACTTCAACTATTTTTCCATGGATTTGCTGGGTCAGGATCAGTCGGATCCCATCCTCGCCTAGAATCTCCCGAATCAATCTTTTGAGCAGACGGTTTAGTTATTCCTTCTAGACTACCACTATTATAAATCTCAACCTTAGTTCCTAATGGACAATTATCATAAATCCACTTAGCATCTTCTACGGTTAGCCTCACACAACCGAGCGAATCATTAACACCTAGTCTATTATAAAGCCAATATTTTAAGGAATCTTTCGACTGCCTTTCATATGGAACTGAATGAAATAAATAATGACCAGTTATTCTAGTCGCATACTGACCATAACTATTGCCTACCAAAAGACGCCACTCATATTTGTTTGAAGTTCTATAAACACCAAGTGGTGTATCTACTCCTGCTGAACATACAAATACCTTAACTAATTTTTTATATTCACCATCTTCAATCCCGTAAATATATACCACATTTAGCTGTCTATTAACCCTAATATAATATGGATAATTAGCTTCAGCTTTTCTACTATTACTTATAGTAGAACGCTTACTTTGCGTAACCACAACTTTTTTATTAACCGTTAACGTAAATGTTTCCTCAGCCCTGTTGCCACTAGAATCCTGGGCAATATATTTTAAATTATATATGCCTGCTTTATTAAAATCATAACTACCTTCCACACTAGCTGTAATTTCTTCTCCAGAATTATCGACGACTTTTACATCCTTTAAAAGATCAACACTAATTCCCTCCGTTGTTGAAATATCTTTATTACACATTATAACTGGCGCATTTGTGTCAGAAATTAAAACTTTAAATTTATAGGAAAACACTCTTTTTACAATATTTTTAGTTTTTATCGTAACAACCTGATAACCAAGTTTGGTAGTATCTATTTTTTTATTTTTAGTAATAATTAATCCCTTATTAACGCTTTCTATATAATCAAATACTTTTCTATCAGTATTTATCTCCGCACTTAAATTTTTATTAAAAATAACTACAGGTTTCTGAAAATAAAAATACAAAAAAGCCCCAATAATTATAGCCAAAACTATCAATAATGAAAAAAATAACTTTTTCACTGCACTCACCCACTAATAGACACATTTATTCTTTTATTCTATAACTATAGTATATCAAATATAAATAAAGTTGTAAATCAATCAAGTTTTATAATATAATATATTTGGTGATTTTATGAAAGATATCGTAATTATAGGTGGTGGCGCCGCTGGCTTAACTGCAGCCATTATAGCCGCCAGAAATAATAAAAAAGTAACAATTATCGAAAGAAATGATAAATGCGGCAAAAAAATATTAATAACCGGAAATGGAAAATGTAATTACTGGAATATAGATCAAAATTTATCCCACTACCACAGTTCAAACGAGGAATTACTTGAAAACATTATAACCGAAGAAAAAAGAAAAAAAGTTTTGGATTTCTTTGATTCTTTAGGTATTATTCCAAAAATCAAAAATGGTTATTACTATCCAACATCTGGACAAGCTATAACTATTGAAAAAGCCTTAATATATGAAGCCAAAAAACTAAATGTCGAAATTATAAATAATATAACTGTTACCGAAATAACAAAAAAAGATAATTTTATAATTAATCCTCACAAAGAAAACATAAAAGCTAAAAAAGTTGTAATAGCGACTGGCTCAAAAGCCGCTCCTAAAACAGGATCTGATGGTCTCGGATATAAACTAGCCAAAGATTTAAACCACAATATTATTTCTCCAAAACCAGCTTTAGTCCAGCTTCAAGGAAAAGGCAATTTTTTTCAAAAATGGAACGGCATCAGAACAGACGCCACTTTAACTTTATATGAAGATAATAAATTTATAAAAAAGGAAAGCGGCGAACTTCAATTAACTGATTACGGAATAAGTGGAATAGTAACTTTTAACCTAAGTAGATATGTGGCTAGAAACATAGATAATCATGAAGAAAAAATTATCATAAACTTTATGCCTTGGCTAAAAGAGGACGCCCATACATGGCTTAAAAAACAAATAAAACTCTTAAATTTGCCGATAACTGAAACCCTCGATAGAATTTTAAACTATAAGCTGGTAAATGTTCTATTAAAAAATGCCAATATTAAAACAGATAATTGGAATAAATTATCAGATAGAGACTTTAGCAATCTCATAAAAGTTTTAACTAACTTTGAACTGCTTATAGAAGATGTAAATTCCTTTGATAAAGCCCAAGTTTGCAGTGGCGGAATTCCATTAACAGAAATAAATTTACAAACAATGGAATCAACAAAAACTAAAAATCTCTATCTAGCCGGGGAAATTATTGATATAGACGGTGACTGTGGTGGTTATAATTTAGGTTTTGCCTGGATAAGTGGCATCACTGTGGGGGAAAACGTATGATAAGGATAAGACAGATAAAGCTTAAAATTGACCATAACGAAGAGGACATCAAATCAAAAATAGCAAGCAAACTAAACATAGACCAAACAGATATTACAATGTTAAAAATAAACAAACAATCTATTGATGCTAGAAAAGAAGAAATAACCTACGTATACGAGGTTGATATTGAAACGAAAGATGAGCAAAAAATTTTAAAAAGAAATAATAAAGACGTTATCAAGACTCCAGATGAAACTTATAAATTTAAAATTACCGGAACAAAAGCAATGAAAAATAGACCAGTAATCATCGGCTCCGGTCCAGCCGGTCTATTTGCTGGCTATATGCTAGCTAAAAACGGCTATAAACCTATAATCATTGAACGCGGTGAAGAGATAGATAAAAGAGTTGAAACTGTAAACAAATTTTGGAACGAAGGAATTTTAAACCCAAATTCCAATGTTCAATTTGGTGAAGGTGGAGCCGGAACTTTTTCCGATGGTAAATTAAACACTTCAGTTAAAGATAAAGAACATAGAGGAAAAGAAATTTTAAGAATTTTTACAAACAATGGTGCTCCTAAAGAAATTCTTTATATAAATAAACCACATATTGGTACCGACCTTTTAAGAAATGTAATTAAAAATATTAGAAATGAAATTATTAAATATGGCGGAACATTCAAATATAACTCTTGTCTTAATGACATAATTATTAAAAATAATGAAATTACCAGCCTTAAAATTAATGATGAACTGTTAAATACGAATAATGTCATTTTAGCAACAGGCCATAGTTCTAGAGATACCTTTAAAATGTTAATAAATAGAGGCATCAATATAAAATCAAAACCATTTGCAATTGGCGTTCGCATCCAGCATTCTCAAAAACTTATAAATGAAAATCAATACGGAAAAGACAACCCTAATCTTCCAAAGGCAAGCTATAAACTAACTTATAAGTCTTCTAATGGAAGAGGTGTATATTCTTTTTGCATGTGTCCGGGTGGATTTGTAGTAAATTCCTCATCTGAAAAAGACATGCTATCGATAAATGGCATGAGTAATCACGAAAGAAATGAAGAAAATGCCAATAGTGCCATTGTCGTAACAATAACCCCAGAAGACTTTGGTACTAGCCCTTTAGATGGCATCAAATATCAAAGAAAGCTTGAAAGAATAACTTACGAAGAAGGTAACGGAAAAATTCCAGTACAATTATTTAAAGACTTCATAGAAAATAAAACAAGCACTAAATTTGGTAAGATAAATCCAGTTTTTAAGGGCAAATACACATTTTCTAATTTGAATAATATTTTTCCAAAATTCATCAGTAATTCTTTAAAAGAAGGAATCCAATATTTTGATAAAAAAATACCTGGCTTCGCCAGAGATGATGCCATTCTTGCTGCCATTGAAAGTAGAACGTCATCGCCAGTAAAAATAGAAAGAGATGAAAATTTCATGGCTAACATCAAGGGAATTTATCCTTGTGGTGAAGGAGCTGGATTTGCTGGTGGGATAATGACCGCCGCCATGGATGGCATAAAAGTAGCTGAAGCCATAGCTAAAATATATAAACCATTTTAATAAAATATGCTATACTTATAAAGAGGTGTAAAATATGCAAACAACAATTATTTCTATTATGAATAAATTTGGCTATTTTGGAGTTTTTTTCCTAATAGCTATTGAAAATATTTTCCCACCAATACCTTCAGAAGTAATACTTCTATTTGGTGGATTTATGACCACCTATTCAAAATTAAAAATAACAGGTATTATAATTGCTTCTACTTTAGGATCTCTAGTAGGTGCAATAATCCTATATTATATAGGTAAAATTTTAAATAAAGAAAGACTAAAAAAATTAGTAAGAGGTAAAACTGGAAAAGTTTTAAGATTAAAAGAAGCAGACATTGATAAAGCTGATGATTGGTTTGATACTAAAGGAAATAAAACTGTCTTCTTCTGTAGATTTGTCCCAATCCTTAGAAGCTTAATATCTATTCCTGCCGGCATGAGCGAAATGAAAATGTCAAAATTTTTACTTTATACTACTGTTGGTTCAGCTATATGGAATGCAGTGTTAACTATTCTAGGAAGTATAGTAGGTGAAAAGTGGGAATCAATAGTCAAAATATTTGATCAATATTCACACATAACTTTATTTATTTTAATTATATTATTTATAATATTTGTAATTGTCTACATAAAAAAACGTAAAAAATAAAAGCTCCATTCATTAGAAAGGAGCTTTTATTTAATCATCTTTTCTATTAAACATCAAGACTAATCTAAGTATTTGTATTAAAGCAGAGGCCACACTAGCAATATAAGTTAAAGCTGCAGCAATCAAGACAACCTTACCTTTTTCGTATTCCTTTTCATTTAAATACCTTAGCCTTTTTACTTCTTTTAAAGCTCTACTGCTTGCATCTATTTCAACTGGTAGTGTAATAACTTGAAATAATAAAATAACACATTCAAGTAGTATTCCTATTTTTATCAAGCCAAATATTCCTGTAACTCCACCAATTGCAATAGCTAGATAGCCTGCATAAGAAGAAAAATTGACAAGTGGAACAAGAGATGCTCTCATTCTTAAAAAGGCATAATTATTTTTATCTTGAATTGCATGTCCACATTCGTGAGCAGCAACACTAAGCCCCGCTATCGACCTTCCATTATAATTAGTACTAGAAAGTCTTACGGCTTTTGCTGAAGGATCATAATGATCAGATAAAAAGCCAGAAACCTCTAACACTTGCACATCTTGAAGCCCGTTTTCATCAAGTATCCGTCTAGCTGTTTCAGCACCAGACATACTCTTTTCATTCTTAACCTCACTATACTTTTTATAAACAGAAGTTATAAAAGCTTGGGCTAAACTCGTTATTATAACAGCAAGCATTGTCAGAACATAAATTATTAAATCGTTCATATAATCCTACCTTTCATTATATTCCTGATAATCAACATTTTACAATACTATGAGATTAAAGTCAAAAAGATAGACAATAGTTGTCCATCTTTTTAATCATATTTTTAAGACTTAATCTTTGCTTTAAAATTAATCTTATAATAAACAAATAACGAAATAATTAACAAGCTAAGTCCTAGTAATGCCATAACCGTAGCTGAAGCAAAAGTTTTTGGTACGTTTACGACTAATGGTTGATTGGCACCTTTTTTCCTAAATGTAACTTCAACAGTTTTATCTTCAACCATTGAAGGGAAATTAGATAAAACAAGCGATGTAGAATTAACAGGAATTCCAACTTTTTCTCCATTGATTGATATCTCATCAATCACATATCCGTCATTAGCAGTAATAACAATATTATCTTTTGTTGAATCTTCTTTATATAAAACATCTTCATCACCAGTTATACTACCGCCTTCATTAGCAATTGTCTTAACTTTAAGTTTTATTCTTTCATAAACATATGTTACAGTCTGAGGCTCACCACTATATGTATAATTCTCCACATTAGGTTTCCTAACAAGTCTATATCCTTCGATATCTCTTTGTACTGTCGTGTAGCTATCACCAATATTACCACTTGATGTTAATATATCTGTTAAATCATTACCTTCACTATCCACATATTTAACCGTTATTTCACCTTTTTTTACTATAGAAGTAATATGTTTAGCTGTTTTGCTTACTTCTTTAGCTCCTACCTTAACTTTACCTTCTATACTATTTACAACATCTTTGCTTGCATCCACATTTTTATATACAACTTCAATTTTTTTGGCATATGTCTTTGTTATTTCCCCATTTACAGGAACAGTTTCACTCCATGTAATTGTCTTATGTTCATCATCATATACGCCACCATCTAAATTTGATTTTGAAGTGTCGATTTTATATGGAAGAGTATCAACTAAAGATATTTCTACATTTTCAATAACATCTTTAATATTAACATTATAACTAATGTTATATTCTATTTTTTGATCTTCAGAATTTATCACTTCAGTTCCACTTTTACTTACCTCTTGAGAAATATTTGGATCTTTTTTTACATAATAATAAATTACTTCCTCTTGATCTTTACTAACTACACCTTTGTAGTTATTCGGAACTTCTTTTAAAACATAATTACTTGGAATAGAAGTAGATGCACTTGTTTCATACTGTTCGGTATATTTTTTAGTAATCGTCTCATCATCCGTAAGTTTAGTTGTAGTACCATCTACATAATGATGAACCACAACTTTTCCTTCTTTTAGCTTATAGTAATAAGTTACCGTTAAATCACTATTAATAGTTCCAGAAGCATTTCCATTAATACTTGAAACTTCATAATTTGAAGAAACCGTATTAGATTTACTTGTCGTATAATTATCACCATATTTTTTATTATATACTTCTTCTGGAGCAAGGACATTATTTGTGCCTTCCTCTAAGTGTTTTACTTTTAGAGCTACATCCTTTAATCTATAATAATAAATTACTATAACATCACTATCTTCAATAGTTCCGGAAGCATTTGAAGGAGTTTTTACAAGTTCGTATCCTTCTGGAATAGTAGTTAAAGGCTGAGTTGAATAAGTATCACCATATCTTTTTGTTTCTACTATATCTGTACCTAAAGATTCATTAGTTTCTTCTTTATAATAATGTGTAACTACAGTATGAGTTATATATTCGTTTTTAACTACAATCTTATCAACCTTTTTACCATCTCTTGTAATTGTGTCATTTATATCAACAAAGAAAATAATGTCATCAATTTTTTTGTATCCAGTAGGAGCTTCAATTTCTTTTAACGTATATTTCCCAGGATTTAAGAACAAATCTTTTGAACTATTATCGGTCGTCCACTCATCAATTTTATCATCGCCATAATATAACTCAAATTTGACATTTTTTAGTCTTCCACCGTTCTCATCTTCTTTTTCAACACTTACAACCGTTGGTTGATATTGAGAAAGAAGGGTTGTTGTAGCTGTACCTCCACTTGTCCAAGAAAAATTTGATTCTTTTGCCTCTGCTTTTAATAAAAACTCAGAAAGTTCCGTAGCTCCATCCCTTGATGTTCCAGAAAATCTGTTATCTATTCTTAGTATTTTAGTTGGATCAGTAACTTTTAAGGTATCCATATCAAATCCTCTGTTTAAAGTTACACCCTCACTATAATTACCAAATCCAGCTCCATTAGGATGAGAATCAGTTGGAGACGTAGTTGGATCAATATATTGATTATCTCTTATTGATGGAACGTCTAAATCATATACAGAGAAAATATAACTGCCTTCAGCTTTAGTCCCATCCTTGTTTAACACATTAAAAGTAACATCATATTTAACACTACTATAACCACTGTTGATGGTTAGTTCTTTTTTTAAATAATAATTATCTAAATTTTTATAATATCTATGTTCTAAATTTATAGAACCATTATTAAGTTCCATAACAAGTTTTACTGCTGAATTTACGTCTTCCATAGCTGCTAAATCATAAAATTTAATATTTTCTACTGTCATCTTTAAATCATATTTATTATTTGCTGCATCAGTAACTACATCGTTAAATAAAAGTTCAACCTTTCCAGGTAATGAATACTCATCAGTAGTTGTAATAGGAATATTTTTAACAATAACATCAGTGTTATTAGTTGTCGCAAACACATCACTATTTGTTGTTGAAAATTCATCAATTTTTGATATTTTTCCAATTTTATAAGTTACTGGAAAATTAATGTTCATTTCTGATGAAACCGTACTTAACCAACTATACGTACCAGAAGGGTTGCCTGCAAGCATTTTTTTATAAATATCAAGTCCAGATAAAGCCTCACCAGTTTCTTCCTTCCTCCAAGTGCCTCTCATTATAAAACCATATTGGCCATCTGTTTTCATATTACTTCCAAGTTTTATTTTTGTTGCTCCAATTCGTCTGCCTTCTGTCGCACCAAGCATTTCCCTAATATTAGTATTTTCATTTATTGTAAAATTGCTAATATCTAATGTTTTTAAAGAGCTACAAGAATTAAACATAGTTTGCATAGTAGTTACATTTTTTGTATCAAAACCACTTACATCAATACTTTTTAAACCAGCACAATTATTAAACATGCTTGCCATAGATGTTACATTACTTGTATTAAAACTATTTAAATTAAGACTATCTAAACTTGAACAATTATTAAACATGCCTGCCATAGATGTTACATTGCTTGTATTAAAACTATTTAAATTAAGACTTTTCAAACTTGAGCAATTATAAAACATAGTACTCATAATAGTTACATTGCTTGTATTAAAATTACTTAAATTAAGACTCTCAAGCTTTTCACAACCAGAAAACATAGCTTGCATAGTAGTTACATTGCTCGTATTAAAATTACTTAAATCTATCGAATTTAAATTATAACAATGATAAAACATATAATTCATTTCTTTAACTTTTGATGTATCAAGCTTTTCAAGACCAGATATACTTTCTAAACTTTGACAGTCATTAAAAAGTGATCTCATCGATGTAACATTACTAGTATCAAAATTGTTAAAAACAACTTCTTTTAAATTAGTACTATTATAAAATAAACTTGCAATAGAAGTTCCAGCTTTTACACCATCTTCAAATGTAACCTTTTCCAAGTTAGGATTACTTTTAAAAACAGACCCCTGAATAATAGTATCATAATCAACACTATCAATCGTCGCCTTTGATGGAACTACAACATTACTAGAAGTCCCGTTATAACTAGTAACTGTTATAGTACGATTTTCACTATCAAGTGAATAAGTATAATCCACATACCAATTACTAGGAGCACTAAAAATTACTGAGGGCAAAACTAACGCCAAAATTAAAACAAAAACTCCAAAAAATCCAAACAAAGCCTTATTTTCAAATAAATTTTTCATATATGTCTCCTCACTATACCCCTTCTATTATATATCTTGTCCAACTTTTTTTCAACACATAAAAATAATATAATTCAATTTAATAAAGTATAATTATAGGATTGAAAATTCATATATCAAAGTTATGATAAGATAATACAAGAATGAAAACACAACAAAAGAATAATTTTCACAAAAAAACACCAACAATCTCGTTAGTGTTTTAATAATCTAAATAGCAGGTTCTAATATATTTTAAATGGTGTAGTATTTAAAGATTATGAGTTCTTTTTACTTTGTTAATTTCTTAACATATGCTCCATCTATTATACAATCATAAGTTAATATAGTTCTATCTTCTAAAAATGCACCTTCATAATTAATAAATGGCGATGGTAAATTATTAATATCTGCCCACAATAATTCGTCACATTTATCTTCTTCCATTATTTTTGGAACTCCAATATAATCATTTATTTCAAAATAATAATCTATATACGGTTCTAATTGCTGACCATCTATTTTAAAATAATTTCTTCTCAACACAGTATAACTATTTATTATATTTTTAAAATCTATAACAATGCCAAGTTCCTCTTTAGCTTCACGAATTAATGCATCATATTGATTTTCATTTTTATCAATATGCCCTGCAGATAATGCATAGTAACCAGGCTACAATTTAGAACCTTTTCTTTTTTGTAATAATATCTTATTATCTTTAGTAATTAGCATATGTACTGCACTTTTAAAAATAGCTTTACCCACAATAACCTCCTAACGAAAATATTATATCATATTTATATTATAATATTTTATTTAAAACAAAAGATGCTTGACTCTAATAAAATCTTGCATCTTTATATATTTAACTCCAAAAGATGGAGTGAATTTCTAAATGGCAGGGGAAGCAGGATTTGAACCCACGACATTCGGTTTTGGAGACCGACGTTCTACCAGCTGAACTATTCCCCTAA
>ONJI01000024.1 GCA_900318075.1 uncultured Bacillota bacterium
ATAATATATGGGGATTAAGTAAAGAAGATAAAAGAATAGCAAGACAAGAAAGAATGAGCGATGCTGACTATATAGAAGCAGAAGAAAATGATGATGATAATTTAGATTATGATGATTAAAAAGAAAAGAAGGAGGAAAATGATATGGATAATGAAATTGATATGACATTTAATGATATGATAGAGGCAAATTATTATGAAGAAGTATTACCTGAGACATTAGAAAAAGATTTTACATCGATTATAAGAAAAAGAGGAGAAGAATATTATGACGATGATAATGTTTTAGAAGTGTACAAGAATAAAAACAAATATATGGCAAAAGTATTAGGAAGTGCTACTAAACCATATAATGTAAAAATAAGCATTGAAGATGAGTATAATGCTAAATATGAATGTGATTGTCCTTGCGACTATCCATGTAAACATGAATATGCAGTATTAATTGCTATTTCAAATCAAGAATATAAAGAGGTAGAATTAAAAGACTATATTAAAGAAAAAGAACCAAAACTAAAATCTATAATTGAAAAAATACCAGCAGATGAATTAAAAAATTATCTTATGTCTACTGATAATGATTATATTACCTTAAATATATATAACTTAGAAGAATCTTTTAGAAGATATTTTCCAAAACAAAAATATGACTATTATTATAATAATCTATATAATGCAATGAAAATAGATGATGATTATCAATACAAGATAGATAATTATATTGAAAAAGCAAAACAATATCTACTTGGTAATGATTTTGAAGAAGTATTTAAAATAATAGAAAGTATTGTTGAAGCTTATAATGATACTGGTAAATTAAACTATGATGACTATGTATTTGATGTGGTTAACAAAATATCAATGCTACTTAGAATAGCTTATAGAAAATCTAATTTACAAATTAAAACAATAATAGAAAAATGGATTCAAAAATTAGTATATAATAATTACTATAATAACTATTTCTTAGAAGATCTAGTGTTAAGTATAAAGTAATATAAAAAGTACGAGTTATAAATTTAACCGTACTTTTTATATTGAAATATATTATTTTAAAAGAAAAAAATATTTTTTGTCCCAAAAGTATATACTTGTGTCCCGAGTTGTGCTATAATTAATTTAAGGTGATACTATGAAGAAGAAGAATGTAATTAATCTTATTAGATATTATTGTGAAAAAAATGATTCAGCTTTTAGAAATGAATCTTATGAGATTGCAAAATATTTTGATAAAACAGGTGATTATCAAATTTCTGAATATATAATGTCACTATTATCAAATGTTAATACATTCGTACCACAGGGAGAAACTTATGATATGACTTTCTTTAAAAGAATTGATCCAAGCAATTCTCCTTTACCGTTGCCAGAAAAAATCCAGAAAGAAATAATGGGAATTATAAATGCAATTTCAAGAAATATAGGAATAAACAAATTCCTTTTTGAAGGAGACCCAGGAACTGGTAAAACTGAAACGGTTAAACAATTAGCCAGAATTTTAGATAGAGATTTATATTCTGTTCAATTTGATGTTGTAATTGATAGTAAATTAGGGCAAACATCTAAAAATATTACTAGTTTATTTGATGAAATAAAAAATTTGCCACATCCTGAGAAATCAATAATTTTGTTTGACGAGATTGATACAATTGCTCTTGATCGATTAAACAAAAATGATATAAGAGAAATGGGAAGGGCAACATCATCTATTTTAAAAGAACTTGATAATTTGAATGATAATGTTGTTTTTATTGCTACTACTAATTTATATAAATCTTTTGATAAAGCGTTAATACGTCGTTTCGATTCTATAATAAATTTTAATGATTATAGCAAGGATAATTTAATAGAGGTTGCTGAAGTTATTTTAAATGATTTTTTAAAGAAATTTGAAATTGAAAATAAAAATATAAAATTATTTAAGAAAATCCTTTCTTGTGTCGATAAATTGCCTTATCCTGGTGAACTAAAAAATATTATTAAGACATCAATAGCTTTTAGTGATATTAATGATGAAAATGATTATTTAAAGCAATTATATTTGCTATTAAATGATAAGAAAAAAATAGAACTAAAAGATCTACAAGTAAAAGGTTTTACAGTTAGGGAGATTGAAACTTTAACTGGTATTTCGAAAAGTCAGGTATCTAGAGAATTGAGGGACGATGATGAATAATATTTTACAGCTAAAAGGAGAATTTACACAAAGAGGAAGTGATGGAAGGCCTGGGCCTGCTAATTTATTAAAAAATACAAGTGTTAATGCTAATCATATTAATAAGTTAATTGATGAATTAAAACAGTTAAAAAATTTTTGGTATAACGAACATTATTTAACTGGAGCTTTAATATCGGTTTATTATGTTGATGTTATTGCTAAGTCTCGAAGAATAAAAACTCTTTTTTCTAAAGGTAATATTAAGCCAAATGATACAATGGTAGGTGCTAAATTTTGCAAAGGTGATCCAAAACATATTATTACACATTATGTTCCACTAGAATTTTTAGATTTAACAATTAATAAGTTAGAATTAGCTTTAAAAATATTAAATGAAGAATTTAATGGTGTTATAAGTGATAGTATTTTGTATTTACTTAATGAAGGTCAAATTAAACTAAAAAATATAAATATGTCAAAATCAATTTTTGCACAAGTTGTTGCTGATTGTTATAATGTAGAAAAGTTTGATATACCTTCTAATGAAGATGAAATTAGTCAAAATGTTATTGTTAACTTGTATAAAACTGATGTAGATTTAAAGGAATTACTATCTAAATTGGATATAAATATTTTATCATCAAGAATTTTAGAAGATAATGTTCTATTATTTCCAGATGAAATTGAAAAAATCAAAAGTAAAGCACCATATTTAATATCAATGATAACGAGTGATATTTCTAAAATTGATCCAATAATCCAAGAAAAAACAATATCTTATGGAATGATGGAAATACCTAATCCCTATAATGAACCTACTATTGGTGTTATTGATACTTTATTTGATGAAAGGGTTTATTTTTCAAAATGGGTAGATAATCATACTCTCATTCCTAAAGATATAATAGATTTTGATGATTACGAACATGGTACAATGGTCTCTTCAATTATAGTAGATGGTCCTAGTTTAAATCCAGAATTAGACGATGGATGTGGTAGATTTAAAGTGAGACATTTTGGTGTCACTAAATCCACTGAGATGAGTTCATTTTCAATATTGCGACAAATTAAAGAAATTGTATCTACGAACAAAGATATTAAAGTTTGGAATTTGTCACTAGGATCTTCGTTAGAAGTAAATTCTAATTTTATATCGCCTGAAGCAGCAATCTTAGACAAAATACAATATGATAATAATGTAATTTTTGTAATTGCAGGAACTAATAAATCAAAGAAACATCTTAATGTAGAAAAAATAGGAGCACCAGCTGATTCTATTAACTCTTTAGTTGTAAATTCTGTTAATATTGATGGAAAAAGTGCTTCTTATTCTAGAAGAGGAATAGTTTTATCCTTTTTTAACAAGCCTGATGTTAGTTATTTTGGTGGAGATAGTGATAAAAAAATGAAAGTATGTGGGTCAACTGGTCCTTATATGGTTACTGGTACATCTTTTGCGGCACCATGGATTAGTAGAAAAATGTCATATTTAATAGATGTATTAGGACTTAGTAGGGAATGTGCAAAAGCATTGATAATTGATTCGGCATCAAAATGGAGTGATGGAAGTGATAACGATAGTCCTTCTTTGCTTGGATATGGGATTGTACCACAAAAAATAAATGATATTATTTATTCACAAAATAATGAAATTAAGTTTTTAATTGATGGCGTTTCTGAAAAGTATGATACGTATAATTATAGTTTACCTGTACCTATGAATAATGGCAGATATCCATTTGTTGCGAAAGCTGTTATGTGTTATTTTCCAAAGTGCAGTAGAAATCAAGGTGTAGACTATACAAATACAGAATTAGATATTGGATTTGGAAGAATTAAAGATGATGGAACCATAGATACAATAAATGAAAATCATCAAAACGATGATGGATATTTTACATATGAAGGAAATGCTCGAAAATATCATAGAAAATGGGATAATGTAAAGTATATAGTTCAAACACCGTCATCGTTAAGAAGAGATAAAGAAGTTTTGGGAAAAAATAAGATGTGGGGTATTAGTATTAAAACAAAAGAGCGTTTAGATAACAATGATGGAGAAGGAGTAAAGTTTGGTTTAGTTATTACATTAAGAGAATTACATGATGTGAATAGAATAGAATCTTTTATAAGAAATTGCAAACTTAATGGTTGGCTTGTTACTCCTATAGACATTGAAAATAGACTTGATATATATAATACAGCTGAGCAAGAAATATCTTTTGAATAATTACAAAAATGTAATGTTTTATACGAGGAGGTGGTTATATGTTCAAAGAACTTGTAGATATAAAAGAAAATAATATATTTCAATTTGATTATGATTTATTAAATATTTTGTTAAATGATATGACCACTGGAAAAAATATATTGTGGGGTACAGATAATTATTTAAGTCATGGGTATTTATATTCGCCTAATTGTGAAATAAAATATGAGCAAATAACAAGTTATAATGGTAATGTGATAAAACCTAGGACAAAAAAAAGTAAAATAGAACAAACTGAAAGAATTAGAGATAAGGCGGAGGTTTTTACTCCAGCTTGGATTTGCAACAAGCAAAATAATTTGATTGATAATGCATGGTTTGGCAAAAAAAATGTGTTTAATATAGAAACTTCAACATCGTGGGAACCAGTTGTAAAGAAAATAACATTTCCTGAAGATAAAAATTGGTGTGATTATGTTAAAGAATTAAGACTAGAAATTACTTGTGGTGAAGCACCATATTTGGTAAGCAGGTATGATACAACAACTGGAGATATAATACCTGTGATGAGTAGAATAGGTTTGCTCGATAGAAAAATTAGAGTTGTTAATGAAAATGTTAATGATGAAAAAGAATGGTATGAATGGATAAAAAAAGCATTTAAAAGTATTTATGCTTATGAGTGGCAAGGAGATAGTTTATTAATTGCTAGGGAAAACTTATTATATACATTTTCAGATAATTATATTTATAAATTTGATAAAAAACCGACAGTAGAACAAGTAAAAGAAATTGCTTATATAATTTCTTGGAATATATTTCAAATGGATGGTATTAAATTTGTTATACCTTATAGTTGTAAAAATGACATTCAGATAAACTATACACTTTTTGGAGATGAAAAAATAGAAAGTGTTTGTCAAGGTTGTAAGAAAAATAATTACAAGACTCATAATGGAATTTATGTAAAAGTAATGAATTGGGAAACAAACAGAAAAGTAAAATTTGTTACAATAATGAATAGGAGTAGTAAAAATGGAAAATCAAATATTTGAACCAGCGTTTAGTTACAAACTAATTTATGTTTTTAGAATTAATGATAGTGAACATTTAGGCAAACTTAAAATTGGAGAAGCAACGGTTCATACTACTAAGAATCTTGATGAACTAGTTGCTAATTCAGATGAGTTAAATCAAGCAGCTAAAGATAGAATTAATGATTATACTGCTACTGCAGGGATTAGGTATGAATTATTATATACTGAAATAGCAGTTAATGATTATAATAAATCATTTAGTGATAAAAATGTTCATGAAGTATTATTAAGATCTGGATATGAAAGATTTTATTTTGATACTGAAAGAAAACAAAATGAATGGTTTATAGTAAATTTGGATGTTGTTAAAAGTGCTATTAAAGCTGTAAAAGAAGGAAGATTGTCACTTAATTCAAATGAAAAGCATTATAAACCAGACCCTATAATTTTAAGGCCAGAGCAAGAAGAAGCAATAAGAAAAACAATAAAACAATTTAACAAAAGTGATAGTATGCTATGGAATGCTAAAATGAGGTTTGGTAAAACTATTAGTGCTTTGGAAATTGTAAAAAGGGAAAAGTTTAATAAAACAATAATTTTAACACATAGACCTGTAGTTAATAATAGTTGGTATGAGGATTTTGAAAAAATATTTATTGATACAGAATATTTATTTGGTTCTAAAATAAAAGGTGAATCTTTAGAAAATCTTTTGTCATCTAGCAAACCATTTGTATATTTTGCTTCTTTGCAAGACTTGAGAGGTTCAAAAGAAGTAGGCGGAAGATATGAAAAAAATGAGTTAGTATTTAATACTAACTGGGATTTTGTTGTAGTTGATGAAGCACACGAAGGTACTAAAACCGAAAAAGGTGAGACAACATTAGAAGGTGTAATAAAAATAGATAATGATTATCCAACAAAAATCTTAAAATTATCAGGTACAGCTTTTAATTTGCTTGATGATTATGATGAAGACGAAATATATACTTGGGATTATATTATGGAGCAGGAAGCTAAGCAAAATTGGTATTTAAATCATTATGGAGATCCAAATCCATATGAAGAACTTCCTGAATTAAAAATATATACCTATGATTTAAATAAGTTATTACCCGGCTATGAAGCCGTATATGATACAGCATTTAATTTTAGAGAATTTTTTAGAGTATGGACTGGTGATGTTGAAAAAGATGGCATCGAAATGCCACAATATGCATCTGTTGGCCAGTTTGTTCATAAAGATGATGTAAAAAGATTTTTGAATTTAATTTGTAAAAAAGATGAAAACAGTAATTATCCATATTCAAAAGAATCGTATAGAGAATATTTTAGACATTCATTATGGATGATTCCAGGAGTAAAAGAGGCAAAAGCATTAAGTAAGATGCTAAATGAGCATCCTGTATTTGGAAGTGGTCAATTTAATATTATTAATATTGCTGGAGATGGCGATGAAGAAGTATCATATAAAGATGCATATGATGCAGTTATGAAAGGCATTGGTTCTAATCCAGATGAAACATATTCCATAACTTTATCGTGTGGAAAAATGACTACTGGTGTAACTGTTAAACCATGGACTGCTGTATTTATGCTTTCTGGTTCTTATTCAACTGCAGCATCATCATATTTACAAACAATATTTAGAGTGCAGAGTCCAGCAAATATTGGTGGAAAAATAAAAGAGAAGTGTTATGTTTTTGATTTTGCTCCAGATAGATCACTTAAAATGATTGCATCAGCTACAAGATTATCTATAAAAGTTGGAAATACTTCTAGTAGAACTATATTAGGAAAATTTCTTAATTTTTGTCCAGTCATTTCAGTATCTGGTTCAAAAATGGTTCCATATAATGTTGAATTAATGATGGGACAGTTAAAGAAAGCATATGCTGAAAGAGTTGTAAGTAATGGATTTGACGATAGATATATTTATAATGATAATATACTTAAATTAGATGAAAATGCATTACAGAAGTTTAAGGAATTAGAACAAATAGTAGGGGCATCTAAACCAACTAAGAAAATAGAAAAGATTGATATAAATAATCAAGGCTTCACAGACGAAGAATATGAGCAATTACAAAAAATAGAAAATAAGCCTAAATGTGAACTTACAGTAGAAGAAAAACATAGACTTGAAGAATTAAAAGAAAAAAGAAAACAAGCTAGTACAGCGATTTCAATTTTAAGAGCAATTTCAATAAGAATACCATTGCTTATTTACGGAGCTGATATAAAGGATAGTGAAGATATAACTGTTGATAATTTAACTGAAATAGTTGATGATGCATCTTGGATAGAGTTTATGCCTAAAGGTGTCACAAAAGAGATGTTCAAAGATTTTGCTCAGTATTACGAGCAAGATATATTTGTTGAAGCCGGAAGAAAAATAAGAAGGTCAGCAAAATATGCCGATACTTTATCTCCAACTGAAAGAGTAAAAGAGATTGCTAATATTTTTTCTTCATTTAGAAATCCTGATAAGGAAACTGTATTGACTCCTTGGAAAACAGTTAATATGCATTTAGGTGATACAATTGGTGGATATAATTTCTTTGATAAAATAAATCAAAATGGTGAATATACAATTGTTTCAATAGAACAGCCTAGATATATTACTCATGGCGAAGTTACTCAAAATATATTAAATAATAGTCAAGCTAAAATACTAGAAATAAATTCGAAATCCGGTTTATATCCACTTTATATTACTTATAGTTTATATAGACAAAAGTGTTTAGATACTGATTCTAAAAAACTTACAGATGAATTAGAACAAGCTCTTTGGAATGAAGTTATTAGCGATAATATATTTATATTATGTAAAACTCCAATGGCTAAAACAATAACAGAAAGAACTTTAAGAGGGTATACTGATATTCAAACAAATATTAAATATGATTCTAATTTACTCAAAAATATCGAAGATAATTCTCGTTTATACTCAGAAAAATTATGCAATTCAAAATATTGGAACAAGGATGGTGATAGTATGAAATTTGATGCGGTTGTTGGAAATCCTCCTTATCAACAAGGTGATGGTAGCGGTGGAGCTGATGATAGTGCAATTCCTGTATATGATATGTTTGTTGATATAATAAAAAGAATATCTCCCAAATATTTTACTTTAATTATGCCAGCTAAATGGATGCTTGGAGGACGTGGCCTTCAAAAGTTCAGAGAAGAAATGTCAAATGATCATCGCATATCTTTGCTTTATGATTATGAAGATGCAAAGGAATGTTTTGACAATGTCCATTTAGATGGAGGCATTTGCTATTTTCTATGGGATAGAAATTATTCAGGGCCAACACATCATTTTTTTAAAAATTATTCAGGCCTTATTTCTGAAACTACTCATTATTTAAAAAATGATTATTCAGATTATGTAATAAGAGATGGAAAAATGATAAATTTGATAGAAAAAGTGCATATTGGAGAATCCTTTAGCAAAATTGTTTCAAATTCTAGACCTTTTGGTATACGAAATTATTTGTTCAATTCACCAGAACGCTATTCTGAATTTAATTTATCTGAAAACAATTATATTGGTTCTGTAAAGATTTTTGGTGTAAAAGGAATAAAGGGTGGTGCTAGAAGAAAAGTTGGTTATGTTAGAAAAGATAAAATAGAAAAAGGAAAAGATATGATAGATAAATATAAATTATTCTTTACAACTTCTTATTCCACAAATGCGGTAATTCCACCAGAAATTATAATTGGTAAACCTGGTGAAATCTGCACAGAGACATTTTTGACAATTGGACCTTTCGATACAGAAAAAGAATGTTTAAATTGTTTAAGTTATATGAATACAAATTTTTTTAGAACATTACTATATTTTGGAAAAGGAACTATGCACGTTACATCATCAGTCTTTAATTATATTCCCTTATTAGATTTTAAAGAAACCTGGGATGATAAAAAAATAATACAACTATTTAATTTATCAATTCAAGATATAAATTTAATTAATGATACAGTCAAGCGTTAAAGATTAAAATTATGGTGGTAGCAACTAATTATCAAAAAACTTTACTAAAAAATTATATTAAATAATAAAATATCTGAAAAAAAATGAAGAAAAAATTATTGACTTTAGTATGAGATAATAAGAAAGTTGAAAAGTCAGATAATTTAAAAAAAGAGATATTAAAGATTAATTTTGATTCATAGTATAAAAGCGGAGGTAAAATGAATAAAAAGGTTAAGTATACTAGTTTTGCTTTGATATTATTAATAATTATGCCTATAAAAATATACGCTGGTAGTGGTTGCTGTTCAAGGCATGGTGGTTAAGTGGGGTGTGCTGCTAATGGAAAATCAATTTGCGCTGATGGCACATTAAGTAAAACCTGTACTTGTACTCCGAGTATTGTCTATGGCTGTACTGATAGTAGGGCTAAAAATTATAATCCTAATGCTAATACAAATGATGGTTCTTGTATGTACTATACTTATGGATGTACTGATCCAAATGCAAAGAATTATAATCCCAATGCTGATAAAAGTGATAACTCATGTATATATTATAAAAAGGGATGTACAGATATAAATGCCAAAAATTATGATGAAACAGCAGAACAAGATGATGGATCATGTATATCATATAATATCGGTTGTACAGATTCATCAGCTAAGAACTATGACTCAAACGCCGAAAAAGATGACGGTAGTTGTGAGTACTATATAATGGGCTGTACTGATGAAAAAGCTCTTAATTATAATCCTGAAGCTGAAAAAGATGATAGTTCATGTAAATATAAACAAAAAAGAGATAATCCTGGTATTGTAAAAAGTAATAATCAAAATATAAATGATAAATATAAAGATGATAACAGTATTGATAGTAACAATAGTGATACAGGAACAGGAGTACCTCTTCTTGTACTTACAGGTATAGGTGCTGGAGCATATTATGAAATTAAAAAGAAGAAGAAAGAAGAAAAAAAAGAATATATTAAGTTTCTTTAAAAAAGAAAAGAAGAAAAATTTCATAGATAATATTTTAAATAAATAATTAAATTAACCAAAACAAGATATTAACATATAATATCACGAAGGTGATTATATGTATAATAATGAAGATAGACAGGTAAGAAAGATTGTAATCGATCCAGGGCATGGTGGTACTGATTCAGGAGCTGTAGGAAATAATGCCTTAGAAAAAGATTACACTCTTTTAATATCTAAATATATGTATGATAGATTTAAAGAATTAGGTATTCCGGTGGCTATTACTAGAGAATCTGATGTAACATTATCTCCGACTGAAAGAGTAAATAGCATTCTATCTAAATTTGGTAATAATAATGATGTCATCGTAATATCAAACCATATCAATTCAGGAGGAGGACAGGGTGCTGAAGTTATCTATGCCCTAAGAAATCCTGATACATTAGCAAAGAATATCTTAAATAATATAGGAAGAACAGGACAAACTACAAGAAAATACTATCAAAGAAGACTACCTAGTAATCCTTCTAAAGATTATTACTTTATTCATCGTAATACCGGTAGGACAGAGCCTTTAATTGTAGAGTATGGCTTTATTGATAATCAAAAAGATGTTAATTTCTTAAATAATAATTATCGAGATTTAGTGGAGGCTGTTGTCCAAGCAGTAACTAACTATATAGGAGTCCCATATACTCCTCCAGGTAATATGATATCTAATACTTATACAGTTCAGAGAGGAGATACTCTATATTCTATTGCTAATAGACTAGGTACTACAGTAGATGAACTAAGAAGAATAAATAATATAGAAGGAAATACCTTATCCGTAGGACAAATACTAAGAGTACCAACAGAAAGCATTACTGATGATGAAGAAAATATCTATATTGTAAAGAGAGGAGATACTCTATATAAAATAGCCCAAGATACGGGCACTACTGTGGAT
>ONJI01000068.1 GCA_900318075.1 uncultured Bacillota bacterium
TTATACAAGTGCATCAGATGTGATGAGTGCAAGTGGATATACATTCTTTAATAAATATACAGTAGTAAATGATACAATAACTGAAGGATATACATGTCAAACATTTGGAATATCAGGATTAGAACCAGTATGTTTAAAAATGAGTACAGATGGTTCAGAATATGGATATGATGCAGGAGGAAATCATACAGGCAATGCCGGAATATTAAAAGCGTTACAAAGTAATTCAAAATTTACAGGCTCTTGCAACTTCCAGTCGAGCGGTTTGAGTTGCACTTTTGACGATCAGGAATTGTACGCTTACTCCAATGGCCAGGTCCTTGCTTACGATGACGGCCCTGGAAAGCGTTGCGATGTCGGTAATAACGGATATGCGAGTTGCAGCCGATAGTAGCGGTGTTCCAGCCGAAAATCTAAACATCTAAAATCCTTTCCTTGGATTAATCTAGGAAGATTATTAGAACAATAAATAAAGTATATAAAATAAACATATACAAGCAGCGTCATTCGCTTATGCGAATGCGCATGTGCCGAATGAAATGTAGGTACCACAAATTCCTTTGGAATTTGTATAAGGGCGTGTCATCGTAAGGTGACCTGCCCACAGCTATTTAGGTAAAAACATGATAATTGTTTATACAGGAATATTCTGATTGTAGAAAGGGGAAAATATATGAAAAAAAATGGATTTACTGTTGTTGAATTAGTTGCAGCTTTTGCTTTAACCATGATTATTAGTATTTTCCTTTTTGAAGTTCTAATCGACGTTAAAGACATTTTTATTGAAACATCTATTAAAACAAATATTGAGGAAAGGCTATCAATAATTTCTAAAAACATAAAGTATAATGTACCAGAAAAAGGAATTAGTAGTGTTACATGTGATGCTAAAAGCTGCACTATCACTAAAGATGGAACTTCTAAAATAATAACAATAGAAAACGACGAAGTGATAATTGCTGGCCAACACTTTAAGATGCCAGAAGATGTAACTATAAAAGCTAAAACTATAAATAATAAGTGCGTAGATAGTGATTGTTACATAAACGTAAAAATGACATTAACTAACGAAAACTTATCTAGTGACTATGAATACAACGTATTATATTACTACACTAAAAATTAATCCAAAAATCAAATAGAAAATAAAGAAATAAAGAAGAAATTATACTGCAAACTACCCTCGAACACAAAAATGGCATATAATTAATATCAGTATCCGAAAGAATGCTCATTATCTGCATATGAACACTAAATCCACCAAACGATAAAATCATCACTGTAAGTATACATTTGAGCTTTAAAGGAATTGGCTCTAAACTTATATATTTAAGACCCTGAGTCATTTCAATAAAACCATTTAATATACTTTGAAGTGTACTATTTAAACTAATATTGTTATCAATTATAGTTGTAAGTACTAGACATACTGTAATAACGCCTAATATTAGTAATAAAGTATTTATACTATTTACTAGAGAATTAGTAATAATTATCCCAAAACTTTCCTTATTACTAATTCTTTTCATATGCATACTGTTTATTGCTTTTTTTAAACTAGATTTTTCACCATCAATTTTACTAGGGTGATAATTTCGCATTAAAATTCCAACCATTATATTACCCAAATAGTGACAGACGAGTATTAAGCTTCCAACTTCCTTATTGTTTAAAAATAAAGAAACTGTTCCCAAAATAAATAAAGGAGAAGTAAAAGAGGAAAAACATAAAATTTTAGTAGCTTCATATTTGTCAATTTCACCATTTAGATAAAGTTCTCTAGTGTATTTCGCACAAGCCGGATTACCTGATAAAATGCTCATGAAGAAGATAAACGCACATTTACTATTTATTTTAAAAATTTTATTCATAAAACCCTTAAATAAATTGCCCATAAGTTCGACAAAACCATATTTAATAAGTAAGCTAGATAAAATAAAGAAAGGAAAAAGTGAAGGAAAAATATTATTTCTAAAAATATTTAAAGAAAAAACCACCGACTTTAATATACTTTCCGATTCCGTTAAAATTTCAAACCCAATAAAAATTAAAATTGCCATAATAAATATGCTAGCTATCTTTTTCATAAATTCACCTTATTTTAATAAATTTAACTATAGAAAGGACTAACCTATGAAAATATATGAAAAAACAAAAAGTTTTATTAAAGATTATTATAAAGTATTAACACTTTATATACTAATTTTTGGCGTATTTATCATCCATCTTCCATATTATATATCTTCACCAGGTGGAATATTAGATACAAGTAAGAAAGTAACTACAAATGAAAACTTCAAACTAAAAGGCTCTTTAAACATGGCTTATGTATCCGAGATGCACGCAACTATTCCAACTTATCTATGGTCTTTAATTGCAAAGGACTGGGATGCTGAGAAAGAAGCTGATACAGTAAGTGGTAGTGAGAGTGTTAAAGAAATGGAATATCGAAACCATATGCTATTAAAAGAATCAAATAAAACAGCAGAGCTTGTCGCCTATAAACATTCAAATATCAATTATAAAACCAGTAATAACAAAATCTATATAACCTATATTGATGATTTAGCCAAAACTAATCTAAAAGTGAAAGATCAAATAATTAAAGTTGATGGAAAAAAAGTAACTGACAAAAATTATCTGTTTTCATATATCGGATCTAAAAACATTGGCGATAAAGTAAAGTTTACCGTTTTAGAAGGTAAAAAAAAGAAAAATAAAATCGCCACATTAATAGATGTTAATGGCGAGCCCAAAGTAGGTGCCTTATTAACTGAAGATTTCGACATCATCTCAAATAGAAAAATAAAATTTAATTTTGAAGATAGTGAATCAGGCCCATCAGGCGGATTAATGTTAACACTAGCCATATATAGTAATTTAAATAAAATAGACCTCACTAGTGGAAAGAAAATAGTCGGAACCGGCACTATCGATATAGATGGTAACGTTGGTGAAATAAGTGGTATTAAATATAAACTAATTGGCGCGGTCAAAGAAAAAGCAGATGTATTTTTAGTACCAGAAGGAACAAATTATAAAGAAGCTAAAAAGCTAAAAGAAGAAAGAGGCTATAACATCGATATTGTCCCTGTTGAAACAATTGAAGAAGCTTTAAGGTATTTAACAAAATAAAAAGAAAATCACTATTTTATCCAGTATATTAATAAATGAGTAGGTAAAATAGTGAAAATTAAAAAAAGACTTTTATGAATCAAAATATGAACTAATGTTTAAAGCAATTTTCTTAAACCCAGATAACAGAGACCTATTAAAACTACTTTTCAAAAGTACTTTAAATAAAGACCTTGATATTGAAAAAATTCTTCCATCTGAAATACCAAAACATAGTATTCATATAAAAGGTAAAGTATTAGATGTAATAGTAAGAGATAAAGAAAGAAGTATATACAATATAGAAGTAAATTTAACTAACGATGATTACATCAGAATAAGAAATGCTGCCTATATATTCACAAAATTTGGTGATGAAGTAAAAGAATCAGAAAATTATGATAATTTCCCAAACATTATTCAAATTAATTTATCTTTTGCTTTAAATAAAAAATATCCGGAAATTGGCAAATATGAACTTATAGATAAAAGAAACGGAAAAAAATTTACGGATAAACTTCAAATATATGAATTTAATATAGCCAAAATAAAACAAAAAGGATGTAATAATATTAGTTCAAGATTTTTATCCGCATTAGACGCTGATAAAGAAGAATTAAGTTTATTATGTAGGGGAAATGAAGAGACGGAAAAACTTGAAAAAATTGTCAATGATTTAAATAATGACGAAGAAATGATCCAGTTTTTATCCACCGAAAAAGAAGAAGAGCTTATTATTAATACAATTAAATCAAGATCTGAAAAACAAGGAATAATAAAAGGAGAAAAAAACAAAGAATTTTCCATAATTCAAAATATGCTTAAACAAGGTCTAGATGCTAACTTAATTTCTGAGTATACAGGTATAGCTTTAGAAAAAGTAGAAGAAATTATCAAAAAGGTTAAATAAATGATTATTTAACCTTTTTTGAAAACAAAAATAAAATCGTGTTATAATATTTAAAGAAAAAATGGAAGTGAATAGTATGGACAGAAAAAGCGTAGACATAAATAAAGTAACCCCAATGATGAAACAGTATCTAGAAATTAAAAATGAAAATGAAGATTTAGTAATCTTTTTTAGACTAGGCGATTTCTATGAAATGTTTTTTGACGATGCTGAAAAAGTAAGTAGAGAGTTAGAACTTACCTTAACAGGTAAATCATGCGGTCTAGAAGAAAGAGTGCCTATGTGTGGCATTCCGTTTCATGCAGCAAGCTCATATATCGAAAGGTTAATTGAAAAAGGCTATAAAATTGGTATAGTAGAGCAATTAGAAGACCCTAAAAATGTTAAAGGTATTGTTAAAAGAGGTATAATTCAAATAATAAGTTCAGGAACAATTATGGATACTGAAGCTTTAGATGCTAGTGATTTTAACTATATTGCAAGTATTACCGATTTTAAGCACGGTTATGCCATAAGTTATGCTGATGTATCAACAGGTGAAGTAAACGCTATCTTACTCGAACACTCTAAAACAAAATTAATAAATGAAATAATTAATTTAGGTATAAAAGAAGTAATAATGACCTCAAACGTTGATAAAAGTATATATTCTCTATTAAAAAAAGATTTTAATATGACCATAACCATCACTGATGAAAAAATAGATGAATACTCATACATTTATGAAAATATAGATGACTATAGATATATTGAATCTGTAAAACACCTGCTCGCATATATCATTCATAATCAAAAAAGTGACTTATCGCACCTTCAAAAACTTCAAATAAAAAATTATGAAGACTATTTAAAAATGGATATCCATACTAAAAGAAACTTAGAATTAACAGAAACGCTAAGGCAAAAACAAAGAAATTATTCACTGCTTTGGCTTTTAGATAAAACCAAAACTGCAGGAGGTGCTAGACTTTTAAAAAAATACATATTAAATCCTTTAGTTGATAAAGAAAAAATAGAAAAAAGATATAATATAGTAGAAACACTATTAAAAGAATTTATTTTAAAAAGTGATTTAGAAAAATTACTAACAGAAGTTTATGATATCGAAAGATTAACTGGTAAAATAGCCTTTGGTAATGTAAACGGAAGAGACATGCTTCAGCTTAAAAATTCATTAAAAGTATTGCCACAAATGAAAGAAATTTTAGATAAAATAAACTTTAATAAAGATATGGAAACATTAGATAATCTATATGATTTATTAGAAAAAAGTATTTATGAAGAGCCACCAGTAAGCATCAAAGAAGGCTATTTAATTAAAGAAAATTTTAATAGCGAGCTAGATGAATTAAAATCATTAAGAAAAGGCGGCAAAGACTTTATCGCAAGATTCGAAAGAGAAGAAAGAGAAAAAACTGGCATTAAAAATTTAAAAGTAGCCTATAATAGAGTCTTCGGATATTATATAGAAATAAGTAAAGGAAACCTATCATCAGTTAAAGATGAATGGGGATACGAAAGAAAGCAAACCTTAGTAAATGCTGAAAGATTTATAAGCCCAATATTAAAAGAAAAAGAAGCTCAAATACTAAATGCTGAAGAAAAAATAATAGAACTTGAATATAATTTATTTAATGAAATTAGAAATACCGCTAAAAAATATATTCCAAGCCTCCAAAATGTAGCTAAAATAATTAGTGAAATAGATGTTCTATGTTCATTCGCAACCGTCTCTGAAACTAATAACTATATAAAGCCAGAACTTACTACAAATGAACTTTATATTAAAGACTCAAGACATCCAGTAGTTGAAAAAGTAATAACAAGTGAATTTGTCTCTAACGATATTATCATGGATAAAAATACTAATATACTATTAATCACAGGACCTAATATGGCCGGAAAATCGACATATATGAGGCAAATGGCCATAACTTCCATAATGGCTCAAATAGGTTGTTTTGTCCCTGCAAGTACTGCCAAACTTCCGATATTTGATGCCATATTTACAAGAATAGGAGCTTCCGATGATTTAGTAAGTGGCGAATCAACATTTATGGTCGAAATGATGGAAGCAAATAATGCCATTACTAATGCGACTGATAAAAGCTTAATTTTATTTGACGAATTAGGTAGAGGTACCGCCACCTTTGATGGAATGGCTTTAGCCCAATCAATAATCGAATATATCCATGAAAACATTAAAGGGAAAACTTTTTTCTCAACCCATTATCACGAACTTACTGATTTAGAGCAAACCTTAAAACATTTAAAAAATATTCACGTATCAGCATATGAAGAAGATGGTAAATTAGTATTTTTACATAAAATAAAAGAAGGAAGCGTTGATAAAAGTTACGGAATCCATGTAGCAAAATTAGCTGGCCTTCCAGATGAACTAATCAAAAGATCAGATGAAATATTAAAAATATATGAAAATAAAGAGAAAAAAAGAGATGTTAAAATTCAAGAATCACTCCCACTAGACGAGCTTATACCTCAAAAATCTAAAGTAGAAGAAGAACTAGATAAAATAAACCCATTAGAAATAACCCCAATAGAAGCATTAAATATTTTATATAAATTAAAAGAAATGAAAAATAAACAATAGCCTATCAAAAATATATTACATAGTGATAAAGTTTTAAATATGTGATATAATTAAAGTGTAAAAAATAGAAAGAGGTGTGTGAGTGTTATGGAAAATGAAGAAAATATCATTTATAAAAATGGTGAAGAAAAAAGATCTAAAAATAATAGAAGTAATAAAAAACTTTGGATTTTAATTGTTTTTCTAATTCTAATAATATTAGGTCTTTCTGGTTATATAGCCTATAATGCTTATAACCAAAAACAAGCTAAAGAAGAACCAAAAGAAATAGAAAAAAAAGAAGTTAAAGAGAAACAGCCAAAACAAGAAAAGCTCTTAACAGGTACAAGAATACAAGAGGCAAAAGAGTGTTATTCACCTGAAGAAAGAGAAGGATTCATGTATACTGGAAATGGGTGTTCAGGTCTTGCTGATGGATTTTTATATACTAAATCAGGTGATGGAATTGTCGAAAATTTAAAAGAACAATATATCAGCCTTTATAAAAATTATGCATACATTTATAAAGATGGAAAAATTATGAAAGTATCTCCTGATGCTGACATCGTATATAGCATAGAAAAAACTGATGTTGTTGGGCTAATAGGCGATGTAGCTGTCATTGTTGAAAATAATAATATAAAATTATATTTTATTGAAACTAAAAAAGAAGTAACGCTTGGAACAGTTATGAATAACTATACATACTCTATATATGGCTCTGGATATTACGAAAAAACTACCGATGACCTAAAACCAGGTTATTATATAGTGTTTGAAGATAATATAACTCCTTATGAAGAGTTTGAAAAAGATATGAAAGGTAACACATTAAACGCTTATGAATACTATTATATTCCAGAAACTGGTGAAGTTGGAAAAATCAAAACATATAGTGATGGATACGCAAAACCAATATTATACTTATACCCTAAAGAAGATAATACTAAAGTAACCATAAATTTTGAAAAACCACAGTTACTTACTACTACATATCCAAAATTTAAAACCAATTGGAGTGTTGTTGCTAATAAAAATGGTGATTTATATGATCAAGATGGAAAATACTATTATGGCTTATACTGGGAAGAAAAAGGTTCAACTAAAGTAGATTTTACTGAAGGCTTTTATGTAACAAAAGAAAACGCTATAGAATTTTTAGAAGAAAAATTAGATATAATAGGACTAAATAAAAAAGAAAGAAATGAATTTATTATGTACTGGCTACCAATACTAGAAAAAAATGAAAAAAATTTAGTATACTTTGAACTTACTGATGAAAGAGAAACATTTAATAAATTAAAAATATCTCCAAAACCAGATTCATTATTAAGAGTAGCCATCCACGTTAAAAAAGTAAATAATAAAGTTAATATTAAAGAAGAAAAATTAAAAACATTTAAACGCAAAGGATTTACAGCCGTTGAATGGGGTGGAGTAGTTCATTAATTTCAAACTAAGTAGACAAAAGTCTACTTTTTTAATAGAAAATTTACATAAATATTTCAGGCTTTATTGACTTTTTCGTGGGGGTGGTATACTATAGATATATAATAGAAAGTAGGTAAATTATGAGAGAGAAAAGAAATCAAAGAACAATACTTATAGTATCACTATTAGTAATAATATTTATAATGGTAGTAGGTTTTGCCGCTTTTGCGACAAATCTAACTATTAATGGTACTGCAAATATTTCAACATCATGGAACGTTCAAATAACAAATATTAGAGGAGTAAATGATAAATTAGTTACAAATAATGGGGCTTATGAAGTAACAGAACCTACAATAACTGATAATAATTTAACTGCTAATTTTCATACAGGACTTATTTCACCAGGAGACAAAAGAATATATGAAGTAGAAGTTACAAACCTAGGAAGTGTAGATGCCGAAGTAACAAGCGTATTTAATAAACCTATAAATGATGCAATTATATTTACATATGATGGTGTATCAGAAACATCAGTTCTTCAAAATGATGGAACTTATGATACTACCAACTTATCAAAAGTAGAACCTTTTGAACTTTTAGCAAACACTAATAATAAAAAATACTTATATATAACCGTAACATATAATCCAAATGTTACAGGACAGCCATCAAGCCTAGAAGCATCAATAACTCTTACATTAACAGCCGTCCAAAAAGGAACCGCAACTGAAACTACTGAAACCGGAAAAGTTGTTCAAACATTATCAAAATATGGAGTATCAATTCCTGTAGTATCTGAAGGTGATGGTTTATATAATAATGGAGATGGCACATATACATATAAAGGAGCAAATCCTAATAATTATATAAAACTAGGCACAGATACATATAGAATAATGGAAATAGATAAAGATGGCAATTTAAAAGTAATTAGAGAAAATACTATATCATTACAATGGGACCCAGGATATTCAACTAGCATATCAGGAATAACAAACTCTTCATCAATTAAAGGAACAAGATATGCAGGTCTATCATCAAA
>ONJI01000025.1 GCA_900318075.1 uncultured Bacillota bacterium
AATATATTTTAAAGATGGAAATATAAAAGAAGTTTTATTTGAAAATTAAATAATATGTCGAACTTATTTTTTTAGCCAAAAATCCCGCTCCCGAGAACCCAGGCTTTGTTGTATTAGGACAAAGACTTGGTGTTAATACATTGTTTGACTATATCGATAAATTTGGTTTCGGTAAAAAGACAGGAGTTGACCTAAATGGTGAAGCTAGTGGAATAATATTTGATAGAAGTAAAGTGGGTCCGGTTGAACTCGCAACAACCGCATTTGGTCAAGGTGTATCAGTAACCCCAATTCAGCAAGTTACTGCCGTAAGCGCAGCCATTAATGGAGGAACATTATATAAACCTTACATTGTAAAAAGTGTTAATGAACCAGAAACTAATACCGTAGTTAAAGAAAACACTCCTATTGAAATTAGAAAAGTAATCAGCGAAGAAACTAGTGCTAAAGTGCGAAACGCCTTAGAAAGTGTTGTCGCAAATGGTAGTGGCCGAACATCATATATAGATGGCTATAGAGTAGGTGGCAAAACAGGAACAGCTCAAAAAGTAGAAAACGGAAGATACCTAACCAACAATTACATACTATCATTTATAGGCTTTCTTCCAGCAGATGATCCTAAAGTCGTTGTCTATATAGCCATCGACAATCCAAAAGGCACCATACAGTACGGTGGAACAACCGTTGGCCCTTTATCAAAAGCCGTATTAAAAGACTCAATAAAAGCTTTAAATATACCAAAATCAGATGGGGGTAAAGAGAAAAAATATAAATGGCCAGACCCTAAAACTATAACTGTACCAGATGTTACAGGTATGACTATAGAAGAGGCAAAAAATGCCCTGACTGGTTTAAACGTTATCGTAAGCGGTAATGGAAATACAGTTACCCACCAATCACCAGAAGCTAAGACCAAATTAGACGAGGGTAAAACCATAAGAATATTTACTAGTTAAAGGAGGATAATATGCTTATACTAACAAAGTCAATAATGGCCATGATGATAGGTTTTATATTATCTGCTATATTTGGAGTCATATTGATTCCTTTTTTAAAAAAGCTTCATGCTAGTCAAACAATAAGTATCTATTTAGAAAGAACGCATGAAGCAAAAAAAGGAACTCCAACAATGGGAGGCTTTATCTTTATTATTCCGACCATTTTAATTACCTTAATTTTCTTATTTTTAAAAAAAATAAGTCTGTCATATAGTCTTATTATTATTGCTTTTACATTTATTAGTTATGCAGTTATCGGCTTCATAGATGACTATTTAATTATTAAAAAAAGAGAAAATATTGGACTTACAAAAAGCCAAAAATTTATGCTTCAAGTAATAGTAGCCATTGTCTTTTTCTACATATTTATGAAATCTGGTAATGAACCATTAATATGGATCCATACACTACACCTAAAACAAAATATCGGCTGGCTTTATGGAGTATTTATCCTATTTGTTTTAACCGCCACTTCTAATGCAGTTAATATAACAGATGGATTAGATGGCCTAGCTGGTGGCTTATCGGTAATAGCTTTTTTAACCTTTGGAATCATATCTTGGAATACCGATTGGTTATTAGGCTATGAAGATATAGCCATATTTGCCTTCACACTTATTGGCTCACTTCTAGGCTTTTTATTATTTAATACAAGTAAAGCCAAAGTTTTTATGGGAGATACTGGTTCACTTGCCCTGGGGGCTACATTAGGTGCATATGCCATTATTACAAGGCATGAATTATTACTAGTCTTAATTGGCATAGTATTTGTTATTGAAACAATGAGCTGCATTATTCAGATAATAGTATACAAATTAACTAAAAAAAGAGTGTTTCCTATGACACCTATTCATCATGCCTTTGAAAAAAAAGGATGGAAAGAAACGGACATTGTCAAACTGTTTTGGATGATTGGCCTAATAGCTAGTATGATAGCAATAATCTGGGGGTGCATTTTATGAAAAAAATGAATCTAAATCTTTTTATAAGCTGCATCATACTTTCATTATTTGGCCTTTTAATGGTCTATTCTTCATCTAGTATATGGGCAGAATATAAATTTAACGATCCATTTAAATACGTAAAAAATCAAGGATTATTTCTTATAGTAGGTATAATAGCCATGTATATGATCAGTAAAATTGACTATAGAAAATATTATAGATATTCAAATAAAATATTTGCTACATGTTTTACTTTAATTGTGTTAGTACTAATAGTCGGAACCGAAAGAAACGGAAGTAAAAGTTGGTTTGGTATTGGCTCATTTGGAATTCAGCCATCAGAATTTATGAAACTATCAATGATTATTTTTACAAGCAAATATTTATACAATAATCGTAAAGATATAAACAATATAAAAAAAGGTGTAATACCAATTTTATTATTAACTATAGTAATTTTTGGACTTATTATGCTTCAGCCCGACTTTGGAACCGGTGTTATTTTAGTAATGGGAGTAATTGGCCTATTATTTGTCGGTGGAGTAGATTTAAAATTTTTCTTTAAAATAGGATTTGTAGGCATCATAGGTATAATTGGCCTTATAGCTATCGCCCCATATAGATTAAAAAGAATACTATCATTTTTAAATCCTTGGAGTGACCCATTAGGTAGTGGATTTCAAATAATACAATCACTATATGCAATAGGACCTGGTGGCCTGTTTGGATATGGTCTAGGCGGTTCTAGGCAAAAACATTTCTATCTTCCAGAGCCACAAACAGACTTTATCTTTTCAATCATCAGTGAAGAGTTTGGATTTATGGGAGTTTTAATAGTTTCAGGACTTTTTTGTTTTATAATATATAATGCCATAAAAATAGCCTTAAATTGTAATGATCTTTTTGGAAAATATTTAGCTTTTGGAATAATATTTATGTTATCATTTCAAGCTATATTAAATCTTTGTGTAGTAATCGGTTTGATACCAGTTACAGGGGTAACACTTCCTTTTCTATCTTATGGAGGATCTAGCTTACTCATTACCTTAATAGAAATGGGTATTATACTTAATATATCAAGACATCAAAATTAAAAGGGTTACCATTTTTCACAGGAATTAAAAATTAAACAATACATTTAAATAAAAAGGGAGAATAAATAATATATGGGTTTTGTAATAGTGTTTATAAAAAAGATAAATTATATTTATATATTAAAATAAAAAACAATATATAAGAACATCATTGACATACGAACAAATATTTGCTGTTTTGTAGTTAAGGGGGATAGCAAATATGAATCAAATATTAGAAAAAGAAAATATAGAAAACTTAATTTATGAAGTTAGAGAAAAACAAGTGATGGTAGATTCTGACTTGGCTAGGCTTTATGAAACAACAACAGGAAATTTAAACAGAGCTGTAAAAAGAAATGTAAAAAGATTCCCACAAGACTTTTATTTTCAGCTAAATAGTGATGAATATAAATCTTTGCTATGCCAAAATGGCATAGCAAATAAAAAAGGTGGCAGAACAATTTTACCTTATGTATTTACAGAACAAGGAGTTTCGATGTTAGCTTCTGTTTTAAAAACAGATATAGCGGCAGAAGTTAGTGTTAACATTATGAGGGCTTTTGTGGCTATGAAGAGGTATATATCTACCAGTTTGTTAGAACAAAAATATATAAATAATCTTGTATTAAAACATGATAAACGGATTGAATTATTAGAATCTGACATATCTAATTTTAAAGAGACTAATAATCATTTGTTTTTTGAAGGACAAATATATGATGCACATTCATTATTACTTGATATTTTTAATAAAAGTAAAAATGAAATAATAATTATCGATAACTATATTGATAAAAATATTTTGGATATATTATC
>ONJI01000004.1 GCA_900318075.1 uncultured Bacillota bacterium
CCAAGTGTAAGATTTTTTGCATAAAAATATTAAAGCGCTAGTACAGGCTTAAATATATTTAAGTTTTTGTATTGCGCTTTTTAAGTAGTAGGAGGTAGTATAAATGAAAATAGATTTGCATTGCCATACAAAGAAAACTAAAAAATCTGATGGCGTAAATAGAAATGTTGATGTTGGTACTTTTTCAAAGTATATGAAGGATTTAGATATTAAAATAGTTGCAATAACAAATCATAATTTATTTGATAAAAAGCAATATGAACAATTTAGTGAGTCAGTTAAAGAATATACAATGGTATGGCCAGGTATAGAATTAGATATAAATCAACAACCAGAAAAAAACGGACATATGATAGTTATATGTGACCCAAGTCAATATGAGCAATTTTCCGAAATAATTAATGAAGGAATAGAAGATGTAGATAATTATTCAATTACTTTGAAAGATTTGTGGAAAAAAACAAAAGATATTAATTGTATTTATATAGCTCATTATTATAGAAAAAGTCCAGTAATAAGCGAAAAAGAATTAATTAATTTTCAAAATTGTGGAATAGATAATTACAGAATTTTTAAGGAACCAAGTAATTATAGAACTTTGGGATTGTTTGCTACATTTAGTAATAATGTAATTATTGGTTCAGATGTTCAGGATTGGAACAAATATGAAGATAGTAATTTTTCTGAGTTAAAATTATCAGTTGATTCTTTTGAACAATTTTTGTTATTGTCGAAAAAAGAAAGTACAATAATTAATACACTATTGGATAAGAAGGGAAAAGAAAAATTTCCATTAAAACCTCATCCTTCTATAACTTTGGAATTAGAGTTATATAGAGATATTAACATAATTTTTGGAGATAAAGGTACTGGTAAAACTGAAATGTTAAAATCATTGGAGCAATATATGAAAAACAATAATTATAATGTTGTAACATACTATGGTAATGAAAAAGACTCAGAATTTGATAATATTATAAGAAGTGATTCATATAGCATAGAAGATAGTGGTATATATAATGAAGACTTAAAACCTTATTTTTCATTTATAAAATCTTGGAAAGATATCAATCCCACTAATCTTAATGATTATATAGAATGGTATCAAACAAAAGATAACAATAAAAATAAGCAAGCTCTTAATATTTGTAAATTGTTTAACGATCAAACTTATACAGAAAAAAATTATAAGGAATATGTTTTAAGATATTCTAAACTTTCTGAAATGGTTAATTTTTTCAATATGTATGATTATAGTGAGTTGATAGGAGAAAATGAATTTTTAAATTTTAAAAAAATACTTGAACAAATGAAATTGTTTGAAAAAGATAATAAAGAAAAAGAATGGATTGAACAAAAATCAAAAATTTTATCAAATAAGACTATAGAAGAAGTGAAAAAAATAGTAACTCAGTATGCACAATCAAAATCTGTACCAAGTGAAGCTGGAATTTTTAAGTTTATTAATAATCGTATAAAATTGAAAAAATCATTGGAGAAAATAATAGAAGTATTTAGCAGGAAAGATATTGTAAAAAAAGATTATCTTGGTAATTTGTCAGAAAAAGGAAATATATATAAATATACACGTTTTAAATTTTTAGATTCAAATGGTGAGAAATCGACAGCAGAAGAATATAATACTGGAACTATACAAAATATAAGAAAATATAAAAATTTGTTGCATACTGCTTTAGATAATATTTATAGTGAAAAAATAATTGAATGTATGAAAGAAATACAGGAATTTGAGTTTAAGATAATAGATGGTAAAGAATTTATAGGAATCTCAAAATATGTAGGCGATGAGAATGGTAATATTTATAAACCATCTCAAGGAGAAAAATCAATGTTATTATTAAATATGAGACTTAATACTGATTCAGATAATTATATATTAGATGAACCTGAATTAAGTTTAGGTAATCAGTATATAAGTGATGTAATTGTTCCACATTTAAATAATCTTGCAAATGCAAAAAAAAGAATTGTTATAGCAACACATAATGCTAATATTGCTGTTAGAACATTACCATATTTATCTATTTTTAGAAAACATAATAATGGAATTTATAATACCTATTTGGGTAATCCATTTACTAATAAACTTATTGAAAAAGATGATAAATCAGAATTGGATTGGAAAGAACAAAGTTTAAATATACTTGAAGGTGGAGAAGAAGCATTTGGTGAAAGGAGTTATATATATGATGCAGGAAACAGATAAAATTATAGTTAATTTAAAAACTGAAGAAGAAAATGATTATTTAATATTTAATTTTGATAATCCTATAAAATTAAACTTGAATACATGTTCAAATGATGATTTAAAACAAGTATTTTGTGAGGTTTTAAAAATGATAATTGAGGGAAATAAAAAAGAGTTTAAATTAGATATTGCTCAAGATTATACTAAAGAACTTTTTAAAGATGTTTTTAATGAATACATTAGAATAATAAATGAAGAAATCAACAAAATTAAATATGAATAAATAAAAAAATGAGTTATTTGTCGAATATTGTCGGACGATTACTTATTGAAATAGGAGTAATTGGTGTTATAATTATACTGGCCATACGGGAATGTGGCTAGTACATTTAAACATATATAAATATAAAATAAGAAAAATAATAGCTATTAAAAAATTAGAAAAGATA
>ONJI01000027.1 GCA_900318075.1 uncultured Bacillota bacterium
CCTCTAATTTTTTAAACTTTCTATCATTTTTTCATATATATTCATCTTTAAGCTTGATACTGCACCATCAATGCTTTGAGGAATACCTTTGACAATAACTTTAGAAACATCATAGTTTCCACCAGTAACCCCTGTTCTAAATCCATATTTTTCCCATGCAAGTTCTTGCACAGCTTTATTTTCAAATACATTATAATAAATATTACCATTATTTGATAAAGATGCTATACAGTGTGAATTCCAAATAGTTGGACTAGGATATAAAATTCTAATCTTATCTTTAACACTATTATATCCTTCAGGATCAGCATTAGCGAAATCTATTATACTCTTTTCATAATCAACTATCATCGGTTTTGCCCCAACACCAGTTTTTAAATAAAGTTGAAACAAATCTGCTGGAGTATTATTCATATAACCAGATTTTTTATAAAACTCCTTTAATTTAGGCAAAATTTCATCAATGTTTTCATCATTGACATCACCACCCCCCATTATAGAAGCAAGAAGCCCATAATAAGTAGCGCCAGGGCTAGAAGTAACAGGATCTGTTGAATCAATATTTATTTTACCATATAAATCTAAACCAAGATCTTTCCACGATTTACCTTCTAAAATATAATTTAAAAGTTTATTCATATCTGTAATAAAATAAACACCATCTTTTTCAGTAACAATTCCTTCTTTAATTAAAGCATCAGTAACTGTATCCCAGCTATATATAACAACCGGAGTATTAAGTGTTAAACTGCCCTTTTCCACAGTATATCTTTTTGCTTCACCTTTTTCACTATTAGGAGCAAGCTTATAATAATCATAAAACCTTTGATCAGAGAAAAATATAAAATCATATTTAGAACCATCTTCTCTAACCACATCATTAACTATAAGTTTTCCATTACTCCAAGTATCATTAACTACATTAATCTTAAACTTTTTATGAAGTATATTTATAAAATCTTCATCAGCAAGTAAATTTTCTTTACCACCACCGACTGCTCCATAAACAGTTTTCAAATTAACTCCGCTAATACTATTTGTAATTGCATTTTTAATTCCAATAACCCCTAAAACAGCTACTAAAAATACAAGTACTCCAATTCCTAGTTTCTTAGTGTCCATCTTCATCACTATCCTTCTTTATAGTCTCGCCAAGTAGACCATCTGATTTTAAAACTGATTCAAAAACCTTCATTTCAGCGTCTATATCAATCATATCAGTACTATATAAATTGTTAAGCTGCATATTAAATGCACTTTTAATATTTGTAAGTAAATTTGTAATTCTGAGTTTAAAATCTCTAACTTCTTTACTAGTTAATTTCTCATTTTCAATCTCTTCATATTTCTTCATTATTTTCAATGTTATAGGTAAATAATAATTTAAAAAATTAGTAGCTTGACTTATTTTTTCAGGCGTTTTCTCTAATCTGTTAATTATTTTTTCTGATGTCTTAGTTATTTCATTAACATCATTTTTTATAGATGTATCATCAACCATATTAGCAAGCTTTTTTAATGACCTAATATAATTAGTGTTTTCTTCTAAAAGTTCTTTATAAACTCCAAGATTCTTCTTACCAAGCTTATCTATTTCACTTTCTCTAGTTGCTAAAGTAGAAGCTCCAAATGCCGTTGCGCCAACTATAAGTGAAGGTACAATTCCAAAATTTAAGGCAAGATATGGCACCGCAAAAAATACACCACCAATAGCCCCAGATAAAATATATTTACTGCGCATTAATTATACCCTCTTACTTCTTTAAAAGCACCTAACAAATTACTTCTACCGTCAAACACTTTACCATTAGAAAGGCTAGTTATCTCCTCAAGTTGATACCTTTCAGCAGAGCCAAACATTATTGCATAAACTGGAATTTCTTGCTTAAGTGCTTTATAAGCTCTTTTATAGTCACTAAAATAACCCGTATTACCTTCACCATCTGTCATAAGTATTACTGATAAATTATATTTATTTGCATCTTCCTTAGAAAGAATTTTTAAAGCCCTAATAACTGGATCATACAAATTAGTACTTCCGCCTACTTCAGCATTCTTAATATCAGAAAGAAGATCTTCGGTATTAGTGCCATCTTCTGCACTAAATTCATCTAGTATTTTACTATCAAAAGTAATCACACTAATTTTATCTTTTGAAGAAAACTGAACCAAATTTTTAGAAGCTTTTTCTTCAGTTAAAATATAGTCCATCGCATCAACTAATTGCCTATTTCCTTCACCATACATACTTCCTGAATAATCTAAACAAAATACTGTATGCGTTGGTTTTCTAAATTTTGTTTGATATAAAATCAAAGCTTCCTTTATTATACTAGAAGACGGATACTTAACTGGTGAGATATATTTAGAAGTATCAATACCCCAATCCTTATTAAAAATATCTTTTGAAGCGTCTTTATTTACACCACCATACCAAGTCCTTCTACCATAATTTTCTAACTTTTTCTGAACCTCTTTACTCAAAATATATTTTTGAAAATCCAAGAAAATATCTTCATTTTCTTTATTGCCATCCCTTACGTAAGCAAGCGGCGAATCAGAAATAGTAACCCCATCAACTGGATAAATAATATAATATGGTTCTTTACCATTTTTTACTAAAGATTTATTTAAATTTATAAGTGAAGACTCATAAGAAACAGCCGCATCATAATCACCTTTTTCTAATGCTTCTTCTAAAAACTCATCGCTGCCACTAGTTCTAGCTACACCATTTAAAAAATCTGTAATATCTGAAATTAATCCTTCATCATTTAAATGCTCTTCAGTTAAAACTTCAGGATTGCCAGCTAAAGTTTGTAAAAAACCTAAATATGCTGAGGCACCAGTATTAGTTTGCGTAGCAGAAGTCATAACAAATTTTAATTCTCCACTTTTAATCGCATTTAATATATCTTTTGTATAAACCTCTTTGTCTATAAAACCTAATTTTTCGGCAACTGATTTCTTAATTCCAAAAACAACCGGATTTATTGAAGTTGATTTTGATGAAGTTACTTTAGATGAATCATCAAGCATATAGAGCCATATCGAATTAGAAGCCCAAATAGCATTATAATTTTCATTATTATTCATCTTATCCATAATTTCAATAGTTCCAGCATAATCAATTTCGACTCCTATGCCTTTTTTATTAAAATATTCCTTTATAACCGGCTCTATATCTTTATTTTCAGAGCTAGAAAGAATCTTGAAATAATTTCCTGTTAAGTCATTTAAAAGACCTTTGCCAGCATTAAACATAGATGAAAACAGTAAAATCAAAAATAAAGATACTAAGACTATTGCAATAACAGCCTTCTTTTGTTTTTTATCCATACTATTACCTCTCTTATAATATTATACTATAAATAATCAATATTTAGATAAAATATTTATAAATACTTTTTCATAAAAATTTCTTTACCTATGAAAAAACACCTTCAAAGTTCTTTCTAAATATATTTTAACATATTTTTATGTTCTTTTTATTTAATGTGAACTTTAAAGGTATTATAATCATTATTGTAAAAATGCTGTTTTATATTCAACCTCATCTATAGTTTCAGTTCCATGCGCAATAGAAGAACCTGCTTCTTTGTTAGCTACTTTTGCCTCATTTTCAATTGCCGATGTTTGGCCTTTAAAAATTCCATCATAATAGTTAAAATTAGTAGTACTTTTTATACCATAAGTTTTACCCGTAAATGAAGGCGTAGTAGCATCTATATTTCCATCTTGAGTTCCGATAGTGAGTGTTCCTTGATTATATAAAGCATGACTTGTGGTTGAAACAATCGTTCCTCCAGTTATCACCATTGTACTACCAGCTTGATTTTGTACAGTTCCTCTATCACCAGATGCGGTAATTGCTGAAGATAAATAAGAATCACCTGATATTTCAACATATCCCTTATCATTATAAATTGCCTGTCTATCACCAGTTGCAACAATCCTTCCACCATTAACATATAATCTCGCACCAGAATTATTATTAATAGCTGAAGTTTTAGGTGAATCAGTTGTTACAGTTCCATTCGTAATAGTAACTGTTCCATTATTAGTAATAACCGCATTAGTATTTGTATTACTTAATGTACAGCCTTCTATATCAAAAACAATATTTTGACCTGCTTTGACAGTAACATTTTCACTTGTATCATTAATTATTTTAATTACAGTTTCTGTACCATCTGTAGGTACAGAATTTATCGCAGAAGCTAATGTTTTATATGTTTTACCATTTACCTCTGCTGCATTAGTTTCAGTCCAATGAGCATAATATGTAACATCATCTGTTATAATTTCATTTTCAGTTATTTGAGTGCCACCAGTACTTTCAGTAAACCAACCATCAAATTTGTATCCAGCTCGTGTTGGTTTTGGTAACTCTCCTATAGCTTTTCCAACTTCTACTCCCCTTGTAGTCTCACCAACCGTGCCACCATTTGGATCAAATGTTACAATTTTTGAAATTGCTAAATATCCAGTTTTATATTGTTGTCCTTCTATTGTTTCTACCCCATTTACTATATTATATCCTGTTTCTTTTCCAGTTATCTTTGAAACATCATCAATAGGAGCCGTCTTACCTTTCATAATTCCATCATAAAAATTAAAATCAGTAGAACTCTTTATGCCATAGGTGGCCCCTATAAATACAGGAGTATTAACATTAACATTACCATCCTCCGTTCCAATTGTCATTGTTCCCTGGTTAGATATCGCTTGATTATTTAATCCTACAATCGTTCCTCCAGATATAACCAAAGTACTATCTGATAGATTTTGAATAGTACCCCTGTCCATAACTGTAGTCGTTGGTTTTCCAGAAGCCGCTGAACTCAAATATGCAGTTCCAGATATTTCAACATATCCTTTATTATTGTAAATTGCTTGTCTAGTACCAGTTGCA
>ONJI01000034.1 GCA_900318075.1 uncultured Bacillota bacterium
GTCCCATGGCAAAGATATAGTTGCATCTCTTATTACTTTTAAATTACCATCTTTATCTATTTCCATTATTCTATACATATCTGTTCCAAGTGTAATATAATTATCAGGATTTGCGCCTTTATAGGTATACGTGCCATCTTCATTATCATATAATCCATCACCTTCAGATACTGCAGTTTCTTTTAACTGATCAACTGTATATGTTACTGTTGGTTTAACATTACCTTTAGCTGTTAAGGTTATATTAGTTTGGAAAGCAGCATAACCTACTGTTAAAACTGAAATAAGTGCTAGGGTTCCCAAAATTAATACTTGTTTTTGTCTTTGGGCTTTACCTCTTCTTAGTCTTCTCATAATCATATCCTCCGTATTATCTATATTAATTATAATGTTTAATTTTTTATAAGTCAAGAAAAAGAAGCTATGCAGCTTCTTTAACAGGAATATTTTCATCATATAGTTTTACTACTTTACTATATTTGTCATATAGTCTTTTATAATCGGGGTTATAATTAGTATTCATTTGTGAGAAAGGCACTACTTTAAAGTTATACCATTTACCACTACCTTTTGTATAATAATTATAAAGTAATTCGTTATTTAAATTTTCAAGTTTTATAGTACTTTCTTTTCCTTTAGTTTCTTTTACTATATCTACTGTAGTCATAAGTTCAACCATAGTATTATAATCACTATTAGTAGACTGAGCTGATATAAAGTTTCCTAAAGAATAGATAACTAAAGTATCATCTATATAAGTAACTGGTTCAATGATATGGGGATGAGTTCCAATAATAATATCAGCTCCTAAATCTGATAAATATTTAGCTTCTCTTTTTTGTTCTTCGGTAGGTTCTGTTCGATACTCTATTCCCCAGTGCATAGAAACTAATAGTAAATCTACTTTATCTCTTACTTTTTCAATATCTTCTTTGGCTTTTTCATCACTATATAAATTTACTAAGTATTCTTTTCCTTCTGGGACTTTTATACCATTTGTTCCATATGTATATGAAAGCATAGTGTATTTAATTCCATTTTTTTCAAATATTTTTATTTCATCTTGATCTTCTTTTGAGCAGTAACTTCCGGCAAATAAAATATCTTTCTTTTTAGGATTCCAATATTCGCATGATTTTAATATAGCTTTTTCGCCTCTATCCATAGTATGATTAGTAGCTAGGTTAACTATATTAAATCCAGCTTCTAACATATTATCACCAAATTCCCATGGTGAGTTAAAAGTTGGATAATCTGATAGGCCTAGTTCTGTTCCACCCAAAATAGTTTCCTGATTATAAAAAGCTAAATCATAATTTTTTATAATTGGTTTTATAAATTCTAATTGGGAAGAAAAATCATATTTGCCGTCTTTATAAGCATCTCTATATACAGAGCCATGTAATAAAGCATCTCCTACCATAACCATACTTAACTTAGTAGTTTTGGTTTTTTCTTCTTTTATTTCTTGTTTTTTAGGCTTTGTTATTTTTTCTTTTTTTACTAGGTTTGGAATAAATGGGATTAAAATTGCAATTAAGATAATTATTAATAATATTCTTTTTTTAGTCACATGTTCCTCCTAATGAATTTACATAATTATTTAGAGCTATTTTTCCTTCTTCATTATTAGTTGCACTTGTAAAATATGTACCATTTATTTCATCTATCTCGGAATTTTTTGCATTTTTTTCATCTAATTTATAACTTGTAACTATACCATCTTTTAGTGTAAATATGGCCTTTTTATTATTTATAGTACATGTTACTTCCTCTCCTTTTGTGCATCCAGTTAATAACATAAATCCTAATAAAATTACAACATACATTTTCATCTTTAATTCCTCCTACTTTTATTTTACCATGTATTTTAATATTTTAAAAGAAGCTAATTTTCTTTAGCTTCTAATTTTATTTTTATGACATTTTCACCGACATCTTCACCTGGTTTAATGCTTTGCTCTACGACATGGCCATAACCTTCAAGTTCATATTTATACCCTAGTGTTTTCATTAAATAAATTACATCTGATCTTGAATATCCTATTATATCCGGCATCTTTCCTTGATCACTACTCGTTATTAAAAATACTTTATCATATGAAAGGACTGTTTCTCCTTTGTTTGGATACTGGGCAATGATCTTATCACCACTACCAATAATAACAGTTTGAATATTATTTTGGTTTAGAATATTTTTTATATCTTCTAATTTTTTGTTTGTATAGTTTTCTAATACTAATGAAGTTACACTACTATTATTTTGAACTTTATTTTCAAATATATTTTTATATTTAGCGATGTTTTTCATAAGATTTACTACTGATGGGCTTAAGGTACTTGATGTTGGTGTATTTGGCTTTTTAATGGCTGCATATATGATAATTTCTGGATTATCTTTCGGATACATTCCAGCAAATGAATATATGTAGTCATTTTCACCTTTAAGATAGCCTCCTTTTTTTTCATCGTATATTTGTGATGTTCCAGTTTTACCTATGACGTTAAAACCTTCGATGGCATATTTTTTACCAGTAGCTTCAGGATCGGTACTGTTGACGACATTATACATAAGCTCTTTTATTTTGTTTATAGTTGATTCACTAACTAGGGCTTCAGTTTTTTCAACTTTTCTTTCATATGTGATTTTTTCAGTATTAGGATCTACTATTTTAGAAACAACATGTGGGGTTACTTCTTGACCGTTATTAGCAAGCATAGATAGAGCTTTTAGATGCTGGATTGCGGTAGTATTAATACCTTGTCCAAAACTAGCATTGGCAACTTCTACAGGATATTTAAATCCTAAGGTTCCCAAATTTTCTTTTGATAAATCTATTCCTGAAGACTGACCAAAGCCGTATTTTTTAAAACAACTTTTTAATTCGTCTCTATCTATAAAATGACCTATCATCGTACTTACACCGACGTTACTTGAGTATTCAAAGCCTTTATCGTATGTAATTGTACCCCACCCTGTATTATTCCAGTCTTTGATAACTGCATCAGCTACTTCAATACTTCCCGATCTAAATGTAGCATTTCCGTTATATGTTCCTTTTTCGATAGCGCACATATAGGTATATATTTTCATTGTTGATCCTGGTTCAAAAGCATTTGATACTAGTGGATTTTGATAACTTACTAAATCTCTTAAATTAGGATTAAAAGATGGAGTTCCAGATGAAGCTAGAATATCTCCTGTCTTGGCATCCATAACAGAAATCATGGACCACTCCGGGCTATAATTTTCATTAATGGCTTGAACTTCGGTTTCTACAAATCTTTGAATATTTGAATCTATTGTCAAATATATATTATATCCATCTATGGCTTCAATTCTCGTCTCAGCTGTATCTGGTATCTTATATCCAAAACGATCTCGTTGATATTGTAAATGTCCATCGGTTCCTTTTAACTCTTCATCAAATTTTGCTTCTATTCCGAGTTCTCCATCAATAGATGTAACAATTTTTCCTTTTTCATCTTTTTTTTCATTTGTTTTAGCATATCCTAAAATATAAGAAGCAAAATCTCCATTTGGATAGTATCTTTTATAACCTTCTTCAAAATCAATTCCTGGTAAATTTAGAGTTTCTATTTCACTTTTTTTCATTTCGGTAATATTTTTACCTATGGTTCCAAGTTCTATCTGATATTTTCCAGAATCTTTTCCTTTTTGAAGTCTATTTTTGATGTCTTCTTCATTGCCATCTAATACTTGGGCCAAAGCTTTAGCAGTTGCATCAATATCTTTTACATGATTTATTTTAGTACTTGTGCTTCGGTTTTCATCTAAGTAAGCTATGAGTGTATAGGAAGTAACATTGTGAGCTAAAATGTTTTCCTCTGAATCATAGATTGTTCCTCTTTTGGCTTTTAATACTTTGGATACGGTATTTCTATTTGCCGCAAAAACTTTCATGTTTCTACCATTAATACTTGGTGATAGTGATAGATAACAATATCTAGCAAATAAAATAATAATGGCAAACAAAAAAACAAGAAAGACGTTTCTTGGGTATTTCCAGTCTTTTGTTTTGTGTTTTTGCTTGCTCATATAATCACCTTCTACTATCTACGACAATTATATTATCGTTGTTGTATGCTAGTCCCATTTCTTCTACGACTTTCTTGACATTTTCGAATGATGTAAGTTCATTCACTTTCATTGTTAGGCTTTCGTTTGTTTTTTCTTGACTATCTATTTTGTACTTCGTCTCTTCGATGCTCATTTTCATCTCACCTATTGAAGCACCACAGAAGATTTTAAGACCAAGCATTAGGACAAAGGAAAAAATAGCGGTAACATATAGTAGTCTTTCGCCTTTAGTAATCTTTGACTTTTTTTTCTTTTTCTTAGTCATAATATCTTCCCTTTCTATATTCTTTCTATAACTCTTAGTCTAGCACTTCTAGAGCGATTATTCTTTTTGATTTCCTCTTCTTTTGGTTTTATATTGGCAAGAACTCTATATTTTGGCTTATATTCATCAGGTAATATGGGCAAACTATTAAGTTCTTTTGGAACTGTACTTACTTCATTAAATATTTGTTTACATATTTTATCTTCTAATGAGTGAAATGTAATAACGCTTATTCTACCGCCTGGTTTTAAAAGATTTAAAGCATCTTTTAAAGCAATTTCGAAGACATTTAACTCATCATTTACTTCTATTCTAACAGCCTGAAATATTTTTCTTGCAGGATGTGATTTTTTACGGTATTTTTCAGGGACGTTTTCTTTAACAATTTCAGCTAGTTCTAGTGTTGTTTCAATTGGTTTAACTTTTCTCTTATCTATTATTCCTTTAGCTATACTAGAACTATATTTTTCTTCACCATATCTTTTAAAGATATCTACTAATTTTTCGTATGAATATTCATTTATAACTTTATAGGCATCTAATGATTGGTTTTGATTCATACGCATATCTAGTTTAGCTTCTTTGTGATAACTAAAGCCTCTATAGTCTTCATCTAATTGTGGAGATGATACACCTAAATCAAATAATATACCATCAACTTTTTCTTTTATTTCATCTTTTAAATTCACAAAATTTTTATTTATAATTTTATAATTATCACTTATTTTTTTTAATCTTTCATCAGCTTTTTGAATAGCTTCGCTGTCTTGATCAAAAGCATACAAAAAGCCATTTGGAATTTTTTTTAAAATTTCACTACTATGTCCAGCATAGCCTAAAGTACAGTCAACTATTATGCTGTCACATTTTAGATTTAAATAATCAATGCTTTCTTTAAGTAAGACACTTTCATGCATGATATATCCCCCTATGCAACATTTTGTGAAAATAGGTTGTCGGCAATTTCGGAGAAACTGTCTTCGTTTTCTTCAGTGAATTTATTCCACCTATCTAGGCTCCATATTTCAAGTCTTTCTCCTACGCCTATAACAACGCAGTCTTTCGTCAAATCAGCATATTTGATAAGTGGTGAGGAAATGTTTATTCTTCCTTGTTTGTCAAATTCCTGAGTGTTTGCACCTGATAGGAAGAATCTCATGAAGTTACGGGCTTCTTTTACGTTTGGGAGCTGTTCATATTTGCTTATGATTTTATCCCATGTATTTTTAGGATAGATAAATAAGCATCCATCTAGGCCTCTTGTCACAATAAAGCTTTCTCCTAAATCGTATCTTATTTTAGCAGGTACGATTAAGCGTCCTTTTTCATCTATTTTCTGATGAAATTCACCCATGAACATAAAATCACCCACTTTCCCCCACATATTTTCACTATGTACCACTATTTTACTATTTCACGTTTAGTTTGTAAATAGTTTTATCTTTATTTTTGTTTTTTTGAGCTTATTTTACACTTGTGGATAATTTTTTTGTAAATAAAAATTAGTATGCGGCTCGCACACTAACTCTTTTATAATTTATTTTCGATTATTTCTATATGTTTTTTTACTGTTTCTGGATTTGGCCCACCATATGATTTTCTTTTAAACACTATGTTTTTTAAATCTATAGATTCATATATATCTTTATCAAATAAATCTGTAAATTTTTTATATTCTTCTAAAGATAATGTATCTAATGTTTTATTATTATCAAGGCAATATGAAACTAAACTTCCTGATATTTTGTAGGCTTTTCTAAATGGCATGCCTTTTTTTACTAAGTAATCAGCGCAGTCAGTTGCATTTATAAAGCCTTTTTTAGCAGCTTTTTCCATGTTTTCTTTTAAAACTTTCATGGTTTTTAACATTGGGATTAAAGTTGTTATGCACATTTTAACTGTATCAATACTATCAAAAATAGCTTCTTTGTCTTCTTGCATATCTTTGTTATAAGCAAGTGGAAGTCCTTTCATCATAGTTAGTAATGACGATAAATGGCCAAATACTCTTCCTGATTTTCCTCTAATTAATTCTGGAATATCTGGATTTTTCTTTTGTGGCATAATTGATGAACCTGTAGAAAAGGCATCATCTAATTCAATAAATTTAAATTCCCAAGAGCACCATAAAATAATTTCTTCGCTAAGTCTTGACAAATGAACCATAATTAAAGAAAGACTTGCTGAGAATTCAATAACATAATCTCTATCAGAAACTCCATCTAAACTATTATGACATGGATAATCAAATTCTAATAGTTTACTCGTTAAATTTCTATCGATGTCATGGGTAGTTCCTGCTAGAGCACAGCTACCTAAAGGATTTACATTCATTCTTTTTAGTGTATCTTCTATACGGCAAATATCACGCATAAACATTTCAGTATAAGCCATTAAATGGTAAGCAAAAGTTATTGGCTGTGCTCTTTGAAGATGTGTATATCCTGGCATGATTGTTTCTAAATTTTCTTTAGCTTTTTCGGTTATAGTTTTAATTAATTCTTTTAGTAAATTAATCATACTTTTTCCTTCATCACGCAAATATAGTCTAAGATCTAAAGTAACTTGATCATTACGGCTACGAGCAGTGTGTAATCTTTTGCCTGTGTCATCAATTCTACTTGTCAGCTCACTTTCAATGAACATGTGGATATCTTCAGCTTCTTTGTCTATTTTTAGTGTTCCATTTTCTATATCTTTTAATATTTCCTCTAATGAGTTTACTATTTTTTTGCTTTCTTCTTTCTTTATTATGTTTTGTTTTCCTAGCATAGTTGCATGAGCGATACTACCTTTAATATCTTGTTTACACATTCTTTTATCAATATTAATTGATGAATTAAAATCATTTGTCTTGGAATCTAACTCTTTTTTAAATCTTCCTTCCCAAAGTGCCATAAGCACGCCTCCTTGTCAATGAAAGCAATAAAAAATCTCTAGAATAATCTAGAGACGAATAATTCGCGGTACCACCCTAGTTGCCTAAAAAGGCCACTTTTAACTTATAACGCAGTTACCCGGAATATTATACTTTGCCTTAAATCATTTCAAATATACACTCACAAGTTCTTTTCGGCTATTTAGTACCGTTTGGCTTCCACCATTTCCAAACTCGCTTTGGCCTTTATAACAGCCTACTCCTCTTGGTCATCGCTTTCATAAATAAGATTATAGTATAGGTTTTAAAGAAAGTCAAATTATAATTAATAAAATAGGTAAAAATTATTTTACTTTTTGGTCTATTAAATTAATTTAGTGAATCAAACCCGTGTTGGCGCAATAGCCACTTAAAAAGACAGCTTTAGAGCTGTTTTTTTAATTTAATTGTAATCGTTTTTTATTAAATTCTCTAAGTATTTTTCTGCTTCTTCAAAATTCAAAAAATACTTTTTGCTTTTTGAAAATGACATTTTGTTTTTATAATCATATAGTTCTTTACAATCTGTAAAATTAAAGTCGGCATCCTCAAGATTTATATTTATTATTTGGTCATCTTTGACATTATTTTCTTTTAAAAAATTTATAAATAATTCAAAGAGTGTTGATTTACCGCATCTTCTTATTCCAGTAACAACTTTTATTAAATCTTTATCTTTAAACCTTTTTAATTGTTCAAGATATTCCGCTCTTTCTATCATATTTCCACCTCTGTTATAAGTATATATTAAATTCAATATTTAGCCAAGTTTTGGAAAAATATTTCCAAAACTCCCAAAATTCGACAAGTTTTGGAAATGACTATTTTTATTTTCTTATCATTTTATTTATTTTAAGATATAATTGTTATATTGTTGAGGAAAATATACGAAAAAAATTAATTATTAATTATATCTTCTATTAAACTTAATTTGTCACTAATATATAAAAGATTGAAAATAATTTTTTTGTGATATTATGTATGTAGATGAAGGAAACTTCATACAATAAAATGGAGAATTCGATTTGTCAAACTCGAATGCCTACCCAAAATTGGTTGAACATTTAAGTCATATACTTAAATGTCATTTTTTTATTACTATTATCAAAATGATAAGGAGAAATAAAATGATGGAAATGAGTTTTAAAACTTTTAGGGTAAAAGTCTTGGTTTTCATTTTCTCAAACCTCCTCTCTTTATGAGATTTGGTAGACACTCGAAAGCTAATGTTTCCTATGCAAATTAAACATATCGTTATTTATAATATCAAGCAAATAGTGACACTTTATATTATAAATTATGCTTTTTTTATACAAAAAAGCGGTGCTTTTGACACCGGCTTAATAATATAAAGTAGAACCTAATAATATTGCTAGTAAGATATATAGTACTAAAACGATTAGATATCCACTATTAGTTCCTTGATAATTATTTTTGTCACATTCGTGCATACTTTTACTCCTTTCTAGCTTAAATCCAAGCTCCAAGTATGATTATTAAAAGAATAAATAGTACTAGTACAATTGCTGCTCCATTGTTTCCAGTATTACACATAATAAATCATCCTCCTTTTTATCTTTTCACATTATTTTATGGAAATTATCAAATTATGTGATTACTATCGTGGAAATTCGTGAGAAAATATTGTTTTTTGTATAAAAATTTGCTATGATTTATATGTATGAAATATGGCATACATATGAAAGGAAGCGTTTTAATTGAACAAAAAATTATTAATCAGTTTGGCGGCAATACTATTACTTACAGGCTGCGGAACTACAACTTTAAAGAACGGTAAACAAGTTGTTGCAAAAATGGATGGAAAGAAGATTACTGCTGAGGCTTTATATAGTGAGCTTAAAAAACAAGGTGGCTATGTTACTTTAACCAATATGATAGATGAATTTATCGTTAATAAGGAAATAAAAACTGATGAGGATGCTGAATCATATGCTGATACGCAGTTAAACTCTTATAAAGACTCTTATCAAAGTTATGGTATGGATTTCAGTGCTGCCCTAGCAAATGCTGGATATAAAAGTGAATCTGAATTTAAAGATGTTTTAATTTTAGATTATAAAAAGAATTTGGCGACAGAAAACTATGTCAAAGAGTCTGTTACTGATGATGATATTAATGAATACTATAAAGAAAAAATTTTTGGTGATATTGAGGCTAAGCATATTTTAATAAGTCCAAATACTAAAGATAATATGTCTGATGAAGAAAAGGAAGAAGCGGAAGCAAAAGCCAAAAAAGAAGCTGAAAAAATTATTAAAAAACTTGATAATGGTGAAGATTTTGAAAAACTAGCGAAAAAATATTCAGATGATAAGGGTACTGCATCTAATGGTGGAAAATTAACTGTTACTTATGGTTCTGTTGTCGATGAATTTTGGGATGGCGTTAATGATTTAAAAGATGGCGAATATAGTAAAGAGCCTGTTAAGTCTCAATATGGTTATCATATCATTTATAGAGTTAAACAAAAGGCTAAACCAAAACTAAGTAAGGTAAAAGATGATATAATTGATAAAATAGTCGATACAAGAATTAATAATGATTCTACTTTACAAACGAAAGCTTTAGTAGCTCTTCGTGAAAAATATAATTTAAAAATTTCTGATTCTGTTTTAAAGAAAAGTTATAATAATTCTATTAAATCAGCTCTTAGTTCAGCAACAACTGAAAATAGCTCAAATTAATGAGCTATTTTTATTTATGTAATTTTCAATTTCCTCTTTGGTATACCCTTTACTATAAAGTTTTGTTTTTAGTTTTAAGTATAAAGTATCTCCTTCAAATTTATTTTTTAACTTATTATATATTTTATCCATTTCTTTTTCGGTATTTGGCGATTTTATTTCAAATGTCTCTAATCTATCTATAATATCTTTTTTACTATACCCTATACTAATTAAGTAATTTATTATTTTTTGTTTCAGCATATATGGGGTATATTTTGTGTTGCTATTTATCTTTTTGCTTATTATTTTATCGATATGACTATTTATGATTTTTATATCTATACTATTAATGGCTTCTTCTATATATTCTTTAGCTATTTTATTTTCTTCCAAATGTTTTTTTATTTTATATGGTCCATCTATGGTTAGATTAATTTTATCGTTAGTATATGCTTTTGCATACATCTTATCATCAATTAAACCTATTTTTTTTAAATCCTTTATGATGTTTTCGGTATCTTCTTCGCTTATTTCATTTTTTTTCAAAAACTGTCTTATTTCATATTCACTTCGAAGTCGTTTATTTATCATATCTAAAGCTTTATTATAACTTTTATAATAATTTGTATCATTGTTAATATTATCTAAAAGTTTTAAATCTATATCTTTATGAAAAAGCAAGCCATATTTGATTATTACTTCATCATATGTAGTTATAACTTCTTTATTTTCTAATGTTATTTTATATTTTGATCCTGTTTTTTGGATTTTTTCAATTTTCATGTTTATCACCTAATCTAATTATAGCAAACATTTGTTTTTAATACAATAAAAGTATTAAAATTCTAATACTTCTATTTCTTCTATATTGGCCTTTTCTTCTGAAAATATTTCGGCTGGTTTAAATTTAAAAATGTAAGCTACAATTTTAGATGGAAAGAAATTTATTTTATTTTTATAGTCTAAAGCTAATTTATTATATCTTATCTTTGTATTGTTTATTTGATCTTCAGTGTCATGTATTTTACTTTGTATGTCTAAAAACTTTCTATCTACTTTTAAATCTGGATAATCTTCAGTTAAGGCAAATAGATAACTTAATTCATCAGAAAGTTTATTAGAATTTGTCATTTTATCTTTTCTTTTTTTTGATGATAGAAGATTACTTCGGGTGTTTTTTATGTTGTTTATAGTATCCTTTTTCATATTATATTCTCCGGCTACTTCTATTAAGCTTAAAATCATATCATTTCTATTTTTTATTAAGTTTTCAATTCTAATCCAACTTTCATTAACTCTATTTTTTCGTTTTGTTAAATTTTTGTGGGTTTTATATGTGTATATGACTAAAAATATAATTATGATTAATAATATCATATTACTTCCTCCTATTCTAAAGAGATTATACACTTTTTAAATTTAAAAATACGCGAATTTTGTATATTTTGTCTTTTCTTTACACATTATATGCTTAGAAAGGATGAATATATGAATATTAGTATTAGAGATCATGTGATAAATAATTTTAAAGGTTCTAATATAGAGGATATTAAATCATCTATATTAGCTTCAATTAATGATAAGGATGAAATTACGTTGCCGGGACTCGGGGTTTTATTTGAAGTTTTATGGACAAACTCTTCATCTGGTGATAAGGATCATATCTTGAATGTTTTAAATGATAATCTAAAGTAAAAGGTTCCAATTTTTTGGAATTTTTTATTATGTAAAAAAATATGAGAAATTACCTCATATTTTAATTACAATTTACTAGACTTATAAACTCTGGCGTGTTAAAATCGTTATCTTTATATGTTACTTTATAGTGTGAACCTCTAGCTTTTTCACCATTTTGACACTGATTAGATATTGAACTAAACTCTATATAACCTTCTTGGAATATAAAACTTTTTGGATCTAGTGTAGAGACGGAAATCTCGGTATCGCCTACTGATAGATCTTTAATTTTTGAAGTTTCTAAAACTTCTTTTAAGTTATATACGTTTTCACCTTGACTATCAAAGGCTAAAGCATTAGTTTCATTATTATTTTTATCATAAATAAATAGTTTATTATCAATTATTCCAAATTTTACATTAGCTACGTTATCCATATTAACGGTTACGCGTCTATCATTTATAAAAATTCCAACTTTGGCCTTACTTTTATCTGAATAAACAACTGAAACTGGAAGAGAAACACCATTTAAAACTACATCGTTAATATCGTATCTAGTATATCCATTTTGGCATCCAGCCATAGTTAAAGCATTATAATCACTACTTGTTATGTTAAAGGTACATTCATCTTTAACGCTTGGGTATGGGTTTATATCTAGCTTTTCAATTTTTCCAGGGTTTTCTATTTCTTGTTTGGGATTTGATTCAATAACTATTTTTGTAAGTAGAACAATTAAAATAATTATGATAAATACAAGGGTATATATCAATATCATACTTGGGCCTTTCCTTTTCATTCTTTGTCACCTCTATTTTAATAATATCACATTTTTGGGAAAAAATATAGACTAATTTAACTTTATGATGTTGCTAGCTATAATTTGGTATTCATCATACCTTTTCTCTACTTTTCCTCTAAGTTTTATGATATCACCTTCTTTAAGATTAGAATTTATATTATAAACTTTTGGAAATACAACTATATCTACTTTGGCGAGTTCATCACTACCTGTAATAAACATCATGGTTTCTCCATTTTTGGTATTTATCGTTCGCGTTTTATCAATGTAAATTATGACTTCTATTTGTCTATCAAAATATGTGGAAATGTTTTTAAGTTCAATATAATTATCATTATCTTTATACTGGGTAATCGGATGATTACTTAAATAAAAACCAAATATTTCACGTTCGAAATTCATCATTTCGTAGTTGGTATATTCTTCTTTATTTTCAAGTACAGGTTTAAATATATCGTCATCTAAATATGTTCCTATTTCACCATAATTAGTGATTACTTCAAGATTTTCAATCAAGGTTTTTTTGGTAATATTAAATGAATCAAAGGCTCCAGCTAGTATAAGGCTTTCAATAGTTTTAGAGGTTACAGATTTTTTATAACATCTACTTACAAAATCAAATATATCTTTGAATTTGCCTTTTTTTCTTTCGTCTAATATAGCTTTGGCGACGTTTACTCCAACGCCCTTTATATTAGTTAGTGGGTATATGATTTTATCATTTATTATCTCATATGTACTGGTACTTAAATTGATATCTGGCTTTTGAACATCTATTTTATATTTCTTACACTCATAAATGTATTCTTTCGTTTTGGTTTCACTATTTATGGCTAATGATAGAAGATGTTTCATGAATATTTTAGGATAGTGAGCTTTTAAATAAGCCATTCTATATGATATCATCGCATAGGCTACTGAATGGGATTTATTAAAACCATAATCAGCAAATTTAAATATCATGTCGTATACTTTAATGGCTAGATTTTTATCATAACCTCTTTTTACAGCGCCTTGGACAAATTTATCTTTTTCTTTTATTAAAATTTCTTCTTTCTTTTTACTCATGGCTCTTCTTAAAAGATCAGCTTCGGCAAAGGTGTATCCAGCCATGACGCTTGCTATTTGCATAATTTGTTCTTGATAGACTATTATTCCGTAAGTGGGTTTTAAAATTTGTTTTAAATCTTCATGAAAATAATCTATTTTTTCTTCATTTCTTTTTCTTCTTATGTAAGAATCGATATTTTTCATTGGCCCTGGTCTAAATAGAGCAAGTGCGGCAACAATATCATCAAAGGTATCTGGTTTTAATTTTTTTAAAAAGTTAATCATGCCCGGTGATTCAAATTGAAATATGCCGGTGGTATTTACAGTTTTAAAAATGTTTAAAGTTTCTTTATCATCTTCTTTGATACTATCAAATGTAAGGCCTTTTATTTCTTTTAGAATATTAGTAATTAGTGTAAGATTTTTTAAACCCAAAAAGTCCATTTTTAAAAGGCCTAGTTCTTCTAAATAGTCTTTATCATATTCGGATACGTAAATTCCGCTATTTTTATCTAGTGGAAGGTTTTCATCTAAGTCATATTTTGACATGACGACTCCAGCAGCATGAAGTGATGTATGTCTTTTTAAGCCTTCAAATTTTGTGGCTATTTGATAAACTGGCTTTAACTCTTTATTAATTTCTATAAAGTTTTTTACTTCTCCTTTGTAATTATCTTTTAGTGTTTTTCCGGTATCTAGCATTTTACTTAAAATATCTACTTTTTTTTGTTCAATTTCTAGGACTCTAGCGACATCTCTAATCGCTTGCTTTGCGGCTAAGGTTCCAAAGGCTATTATAAGTGCGACTTTTTTTGAGCCATATTTTTGAACGCAGTAATTAATTACTTCTTCTCTTCTTGTATCTTCGAAATCGACGTCGATATCGGGCATGGTAACTCTTTCGGGATTTAAAAATCGTTCAAATAATAAATTATATTTTAAAGGGTCAATTGTTGTAATATCTAAGGTATAAGCAACTAAAGAACCTGCAGCACTTCCTCTTCCTGGTCCAACTAAAATTCCATTTTCTTTGGCGTATCTTATATAGTCTTCAACTATTAAAAAATAGTCACAAAACCCCATTTTTTTGATTATTTCTAATTCTTCTTTTAGTCTAACTGCGTATTTCTTAGGAGCAGACGCGCCGAACAGTCTTTTCATTCCTTTTATGCATTCTTGTTTTAAATACTCATAGGAATCATTTTCAGTATATATTGGAAGAAGGTCTTTATGCATTTTAATTTCTAGATTACATAGTTCAATGATTTTTTCATTATTTAAATTATCGTTATTTATGGGTAGTAAGCTTACGCCTTTAAAGTCTTCTATTTCTAAATGTGTTTTGCCTTCTTTAATAGCTTTTAGGTATTTTAAAAACTTTTCATCTTCTTTATTTATGCATAGTATTTCATGCATGTATAGTTTATTATCTAGCTTTATTTTTTGTTTTTCTTCTTCATTTTTATAAGATACAAAGATTATGTCATATATTTTTTTTAATGAATTATAATGTGATCTACTTTCGAATGGGACTATACATAGTAAGTCGTTTGAATATTTATTTAAATCATCTATCGTTATTTGTTTTTCTGACTTGATAGTGGTGATTTTTATGAGGTTTTTATATCCGCTATAGTTTCTAGCATATAGTATTATTTTTTCTGGTAAGGATACTTCTAGACCAATAATTGGTTTTATATTATTTTTTTTGCATTCTTTATAAAATTCTATTGCGCCATACATGTTATTATCAGTAATGGTTAAGGCTTTTAAATTATTTTCTTTAGCTACCTTTATTAAGTCTTTTATCTTTATCATACTATATAGTAGGTAGCCATCTGTCTTTATGTTAAGTGGGACCACATTATCACCTTCTATAAATATTTTACTATATTTTAGGTGTTTTTTAAAATAATTATAATAAAATACCTTAAAAAAATTGACTTATTTATTAGTTTGTGGTAAAGTTAAATGGCAAGAAAAACTTTAAGGAGGGATATTTATGGCAAAGAAAATAACTAGTACTAAACCTTTATTTGGAAATCGTCGCTCTCATGCTTTAAATGCGACAAAACATACTTTTAAACCAAATTTACAAACTGTAACTATTAATGGTAAAAAATATAAAGTTTCTGCTCGTGAACTTAGAACTATTAATAAAATAAATGCGGCTAACTAGTATATAACTAGTTTTTTTGCAAGAAAAAGAAGTTTCTATCTATATGTAGTGAAACTTCTTTTTAATTTACTACCAATTACTGAATTATTTTCCGGTTTTAAAATTAGTCTATAGTTATTTGTACTTACTCTTTTTGGTTTTAGTTTTTGATAAACTATTGCACCTCCTGCACCTACAGCGGTTATTGTCATCATTAATTCTGATGGAGTTACAGAAGTGTTAAAATTATCAATGTTATTTTCGTTACTTTTTTTATTTTCTATATTTAATATAGCTTCACGCTGCATAATCTCTTCTTGACTTAGCAAACCATATTGGTTATTACTTTGGTTTGTTTTTTCATATATACTGCGTCCTCCTAATATCAAAGCTGAAGTTAATATTAAGGCAAGTACTATATTTTTCTTTTCTTTTACAAGCTTGAACTTTCTTTTTTGCATAAAATCCCCTCCATTTACAGGCTTTATTATATTATATTTTAATATTTTGTCAAATTTATAACAGAAAAAAATACCACTAAAAATAGTGGCACTTTATCTCAAACTATTAATTTCGGTAACCGGTAAACCGGTTATATTGGAGATAATAGTTACATCCATATTAGCGTCTAACATATTTTTAGCTATTTGTATTTTTTCTTCTTTTTTACCTTCTTCTTTGCCTTCTTTTCGGCCTTCTTTTCGGCCTTCTTTTCGACCTTCTTTTCGGCCTTCCTCTTTTCCTTCTTTTCGGCCTTCGATTCTAGCTTTTTCTTTTGCTATTCTAGCTTCTTCTATAATCGTATTTCTTTCTAGCTCTTCTCTTGTGTAATTGGAATATAGAACATATACATCTTCATCATCGGTGTATTTTTCTACTTCTTCTACTAATTTTTCCTTGGTTTCTTTTCCCATTAGACCTTCACCCAATTCCTTTTTTAAATCTTCTCTTGTTTTTGATTTAATTGCTCTACACCATCTAGCAAGTTTGCTTTCATTTTCATTATATAAATTTTTATCGGCTTTTTCAAGGTCTATGTAATCTATTTGAAATTTTTTTGTCAGTATTTCACCTTCCTCATTTCTTAGGTAATATGTCTCTTTAAGTTTATTTTTATTTGATGTAAAATTATTTAGGTTTATTTGTATGGTTTTTAATATATTATTATAATTTTTTTCTCCTTCTTTTAACTGACTTCCGTGGATTTTTGAAGCATATACGATATTTCTATTTTCTTTACCTTTTGATAAATCGTTATTGAGCTCGATGTTTATTTTTTCACCTTTTAAGTCTAATACTAAATCTACTTGTTTTCTTGAATCTTTTTTATTTAGTTTTATTAAATCTCTATTATTTATTTTTACTTTTCCCTTTATACTATTTATATCTTCATTAAAATACGCAGATAGAAAACTTTCAACAATATCTATATTGTTTGGATTATTAAAGATACTTGTGAATACATAGTCAAATGTCAGTGGTATTATATTTTTTTTCATATATTTCCTCTCTTTCAAATTTTTTATATTAAATTATCACGTTTTTTTCTTTATGACAAATGACTATTTTGAGTGTTTTGATTATTTAAATATTAACAATTTCCAGTTTTTATACTATTAATTTTGGTAAAATTATATTCTTTTTATATTTAATTTGTTAAATATAGTAAATTTTGTTTTTTTGTAAAAAATAGAAAGCTTTTAAGCTTTCTATTTAATTATAAAACTTGTGCCTTTGCGTTCGTTTTTAGCTGTCACTTCATATCCTAATATAAAGAGAGTTTTTTGAACGATTGACAGTCCAAGTCCAAACTGACCTTTAATACCCTTTTTATATGGAGTAAATATATCATTTAAAATAGATTCATCGATTTTTGGTCCATCATTATATAAGGTTATTTTATAGTTTTTTACAGTAATTTTTATTTCTTTTTCAGCATATCTTATGAAATTACTAAGTATGTTGTCGATTATCGCTTCCCACATGTCGCTAGAACCTTTAAAGGTTGTTTTTTTATCCATAATGTTGACCTGCCATTTGATATCTGGCCTTGTAATTTTAAATTTTTTAACAGATGACTCTAATACATCAACTATATTGATACTTCCACTTTTATAGTTATCCATATCTTTTATGTAGGTCAGTTTATTTAAATATAATAAGGAGTGTACTTTTATCTCTAATTTACTTATCTCTTGTTTAATTATTTTTAATCCGTTTTGTTCATCTTCAACGCCATCTTCTATAGCTTCAATATATGACTTTATAACAGTGAGAGGAGTTTTAAAATCGTGTGAAATATTTTGATACATTTGGTTTTTATATTCTTCAGCTTTTTGGAGTGTTAGTTTCATATCATCAATGGCGTTTGATAGCACTTTCAGTTCATCATCAACTTTAAAATTATATTTTTCTGTATATTTGTCGTTATCTAAATTATCGACTTTTTCTTTTAATTTTAGTATTTTGTCAGCAATGGACTGACTCCACCAGGCAACAATTAAAAGTATTATAAGTAGTGTTACTACAAGGACAGGAAATAGCGTTTTAAAAAGATCTGTTTTCATTTCTCTTATATAGCTATCATCTGTAATAGCGACTTTATAACCGCTAGCTTCTTTTTTAGTATTGTAATAATATGTTTTTTTATGATAAGTAAATTTACCTGAATTATCATTTATTTTACTCAAAATTTGTTCAATATCTAGATCTATAATTTCTTTTAAATTACTTGAATAATATGTATTTTCGTCACTTACGTCAATATAGGCAATACTGCTTTCTATCTTTCCAGCATTAAAGTCGTTTCTAACGACGTCTAAGGGGTTTTTTAAATATGAATATATATTTTTTTCATATATAGGAACTAGTGTTTTTGGAATTACTATGGCCACACTTATATATATTGTCATAAACATTAAAAGTGCGACCATTAAGAGCTGTCTATATAAATTGTGTTTTAATTTCATGATAATCTATACCCATAGCCATAAATTGTATTTAATCTGAGCTTTGGCATTTTCTTTCTAAGTCTTCTAACTAAGTCATCTACTACTCTATCACTTCCAAAATAATCATGTCCCCAGACAGTTTCTAATATACTATTCCTACTAAATGATTTATTTTTATTTTGTAAAAGCATTACTAGAAGGTCAAATTCTAAAGTAGTGAGAGAGAGTTCTTTAGAATCATCAAATACTTGTCTTTTATCTAAATCTATTTCGTATTTATCATATATTATCTTTTCTGTCTCGTTTGCATATGCCCTTTTAAGTAAGTTTTTTACTCTAAGTACTAATTCTTTTGGAGAATATGGTTTAGTAACATAATCATCACTTCCTAGTTCTAAACCGATTATTTTATCTAAATCTTGATCTCGTGCTGAAGTAAATATGATAGGAACTGTGCTTTCTTTTCTAATCTCTTTTATAATGTCATAACCACTTACTTCATCGCCTAACATTATATCTAATATCCATAAATCAGCATCGTCTGCCGTGTGACTTAAAGCGTCCTTACCATTATAATAACTTATTACTTCATAATTTTCTCTTTCAAGATATGACTTAATTAGGTTATTTAAATTTTTTTCATCTTCTACTAAACAAATTTTGTACATTTTCGTCGCCTCTATATATACTATAACATTTTTTTAAGCATATATCACTTCCTTTTTTAATTTATATATGTATATGAATTTATGTCTATTATTTGGTTTTTGCTATTTTTATCATCTATCACTTCCTTTTCAATTATAATCATACTATGGAATTGTTCTTACATTATGTTTTAATTATGTGAAATTATGGGCACTTAGTTTTTATAATTTTGACTGGAGCTTAATTAACATTTTGATATTATAAATAAAAAAATTGTTTATAATAATTTGATAATTTTTATATATGTATACTGTAATTATTATTTGCCTTTGTAGATTTATTTGAATATCTTTCATCTTTAAATAAAAGTATATTATTGTATGATTTTAAGCTTATAAAGTTTTTTTAATTCTTTTATCTTTATACAATTATTACATGAAAAAAGCTTATTAACTATAATAACAAGCTTATTTTTAAACCTCACTCAAAGGTGAAAATTTTAAAAAAAATCTAGACAACTTATCTAGACTTTAGTGCAGAAAAATAGGGCTCTATCCGAAAATAGACCCCTTACAAAAATGTATTACCATTTTTTCCTTGCATAGA
>ONJI01000031.1 GCA_900318075.1 uncultured Bacillota bacterium
CAAGATATTACAAAGTATAACAAACAATATCATAATTTAAAGGTTATATATAATAATACATTTCATGATAGATATTTCATAATTGATGAAAAGGAAGTATATCATTGTGGGGCAAGTATAAATAGGATTGGATATAAAACTTTTTCAATTAATTTAATTAGTGATAAAGAAGTATGCAGTTTATTAATTAGTAAAGTAAATAAAATTATATAGTTTTACTAAATAAAAAATCTAAAAATATTAAAGTAAATTGCAAGTTATTACTACCTATATTTTTTAATATTAATTATTGTAATTAAAATATAATTTTGATATAATTAAATAGAATAAGAAAGTGTGATAATATGAATAAGAAAGGGCAAGCTCTAGTAGAATTCGTATTAATATTACCCATATTATTAATTATATTAATGTCTTTAATAGATGTTGGTAATATTTTTATGAATAAATATGAATTAAATAAAGAGTTAGATACTATTACAACTTTGTATCAAAATGGTGATAAAAAAGAAGTTTTAGCCTATGCAGCAAATGAAAATATTATCTTTGAAGAAAGCTTAAATAGCCATCTAACAGTCCTTACTATAAAAAAAGAATTAAAAATAAACGCCCCAGTACTTTCAAATATTATTGGAAAAACATACATAATAGAAACATCTAAATCTATTTTTGGAGCTGAAAATGACTAATAAAGGTCAAAGCTTAGTAGTATTTGTATTACTCATGCCTATAATTTTTATTTTAATTACTATAGTTTGGGAACTCGGAAACCTTTCAATTATTCAAAGTAAATATGAAAATGAAATAAAAGATGTTATCACATACGGGCTAAATCATCAAGATGATCCAAATATAAATCAAAAATTAAATGAATTATTAGATAGTAATTTAGATGGAATAAAAACAGTAACTAATGAAGAAAACATCATAAAAATAAACGTAAAAAAAGAATATAATAGTATATATAAAATACTATTTAAAGGAAAATTTAATATTGATATTACTTATGTAGGATACAAAGAAAATGAAAAAGTAATTATCAAAAAAGAATAGAGGGATTTTATGGCATTAGATAAAGCTAAAATTATTACAGTAACTTCAGTTAAAGGTGGTACAGGGAAAACCACAGTAGCGCTTAGTCTAGCAGGCTTACTTTCAAAGAAAAAGCTCAAAGTGGCGCTCCTAGACTTAGATTTAAGTGGTGGAGCCATCGCTACAAGTTTAAATACTGTAACTAATCAAAGCATACACAGTTTAGTAAACGATATGATGAATAATAGATTTGATCAAATAGAAAAATATCTCGTAAAATACGATGATTATATTGACGTTTTAGCTGCTCCAAATGACCCAAGAGATGCCCTAAAAGTTCATCCAAAACTTTTAGAAACAATACTAAGACATTTAGAATACCAATATGATATCATTTTAATAGATACAAATAATGCCACCAGTGAAATAAATTTAGTTACTTTTGATAGTAGTGATGAAATAATATATGTAATAACCGATGATATCATAGATTTAAAAAACATGAAAAGTATGATAGCTATATACGATGATATGAATTTAGATAAATATAAAATCATTTTAAACGAAACATTTGAAAGAAAATATAACAATCTTGAAATAAAAAATGCATTAGGAAGAAACATTGATTATATTTTGCCAAAATCTTTCTATGATAAAGACTATCAAAGATATATTATGGACGGTAAAATATTATCTATAGAAAGACCTGACAATAAAGGAATAATGGTCTTAGAAGACATGCTAAATAAAATATTAAAATAGGAGGGGCACCTATGGACAAAAAAACATTCACATCAGAATTTGCCTTTCAAAGCAAAGACATAGAAATTAAGGAAACAAACGATTATAACGAGTTCAAAAATAAAGAACTGTTAGATAAACTTAGAAATAATATTATTCAGCACCTAATTGATAATGACGCTTTAAACAGTACCCAAACAGACGATTTTATCAAAAAAAGTATCGATGAAATAATCAAAGATTATGGATTATCTAATAACGAACGAAACTACATATATAATCTAATCGATAACGAAATAAACGGATATGGACCACTAACAGAACTATTAAAAGATAAAGATATAACTGAAATAATGGTTAATAGTCCAAATGAAATATATATCGAATTAGATGGTAAAGTAATTAAAGATGAAAGCATAAGTTTCATAAACGATGAGCATATAGTTAGAGTAGTTCAAAGACTCATCCAAAAAGTTGGAAAGACAATAGATACTGCTCATCCAATGGTTGACGCTAGATTAGATGATGGCTCAAGGCTTAATGCCATCTTGCCACCACTATCATTAAACGGTCCAGTAGTTACAATAAGAAAATTTAAAAGCGAACTTGTAGGCATAGAAGACTTTTTAAGAACCGGAACCCTAACACCATATATGGCAAGGTTCCTAGAAGCCTGCGTTCACGCCAAACTAAACATACTGGTTGTAGGAGGCACTGGGGCTGGAAAAACAACCCTCTTAAACGTCCTATCATCATTTTGTGATATGCATGATAGAATTATTACAATCGAAGATGCAGCTGAATTAAAATTAAAGCAACCTCACGTAATTTCCCTAGAAACTAGATCAAATAACTACGAAGGAGAAGGTGCTGTAACAATTAGAGACCTAGTCATTAACTCCTTAAGAATGCGTCCAGATAGAATCATTGTCGGCGAAGTCAGAGGTAAAGAAGCTTTCGATATGCTGCAGGCCATGAACACTGGCCATGAAGGAAGCATGACCACCATGCACGCTAACAGCCCAGAAGACGCTTTAAATAGATTAGAGACAATGGTTCTAATGAACGGAGTTGAAATACCAGTAGGCGCTATCAGAGAATATATAGAAGGTGCTATCCAAATCGTTGTACAAGTAAAAAGACTTTCAGATGGAAGAAGAAGAATAAGCAGTATCAACGAAATAACTGGCATAGAAAATGGTGAAATAAAACAAAAAGAAATCTTTGAATTTAACCAAACTGGCGTCCTAGAAAACGGGGATGTCAACGGAGAATTTATTTTAAATAATTATATACCAAAAATCTATGACCGCATAAAAGCTAAAGGAATAGACGACTTAAGCGATATTTTTGAAAAGGGGCATTAAAATGAACGAAGTAGGTAAATTTAACATTACACATACTGATAAACCGGCAAACGAAAACGTAATTGTCGTTTTTTCCCCATCTAATAATGTTATAAATTATACCTACGAACTTTATAAAGATAATGTTTTAATAAATAAACCTATACTTAATAGTGTAGAGACAAAAATAATATTACAAGAAACCGGAGTATACAAAATAAAAGTAATCGGAACCTTAAATGATAAATCAGTTAAAGAACTATCATCAGGATATTATATCATCGATAAAGAAGCTCCAGAAATAATTGTTAAAACCGAAAATTTAGAAATAAGAAGTGCAGAAAAAGAAAAGATTAGTGAAAATGTAGAGGCAATCGATAATTATGATGGCAACGTATCAAATCAGATAAAGACAAACATAGATACTTTGAATTTAAAGACAAACCAAAATCAAAAATTAGTCTATACTATAGTAGATAGAGCAGGTAATAAAACAAATAAAGAAATAAATTTAAAAATAATAGGAAATACTGATACGACATTTTTGATAAAAAGCGCGCTTATAGTATTTATCCTTCTAGTGTCCTATTTAACTGTCAAATTTTTAAATGCTATAAAACTTGAAAAAAGAATTGAACCATTCACATTAAAGCCAATAAAAAACAAAAAAGAGTCATTATCTGAAAAATTAATCAAAAAATATAAGAAAATAACAAATATGATTAGTAAAAACTTTGAAAAATCAGTTATAGCCTCTAAATATTCAAAAAAACTCGAAAAATTTTTACCAGTAACCAATATCCATGCATCAGCAAACGATATTTTTGCCGGAAAAATCATTATAGCTTTTGGCTTTGTAATAATTGCCATAATAACCCAAGCTTTAAAACTAAAAACATTACAAGGTTACGAAATTATACTCATATTTACAGTCGGTTTCTTTGTTTTAGACATTCTTTATTTTATAAAATATAAAGTATTTAGATGGAAATTAGAAAGTGACTTTATCGCTGCTGTCACCATCATGAATAATGCTTTTAAATCAGGAAGAAGTATAACCCAAGCCATCGACATTGTAAGTAATGAGCTTAAAGGAACCATGGGAAAAGAATTTAATAAAATGAGCCTAGAGCTTTTATACGGCCTAGGAATAGACGTTGTATTTAAAAGATTTGCTAAAAGAATAGATTTAGAAGAAGCAAATTATTTAACCGCCTCTTTAACCATATTAAATAAAACCGGTGGTGATATAATCAAAGTATTTGACTCAATAGAAAGAAGTATGTTCGACAAACGTAAACTTAGACTAGAACTTGCTTCACTAACTAGCGGTAGTAAAATAGTTGTAACAGTTTTACTTGGTATGCCATTTTTCTTCTGCTTAGTGATAAACATGATAAATCCCGAATACTTTGTTCCATTTTTTAATACCAGTATTGGAATTATCCTATTGATATTTATGATAATTTACTATATAATCTTTGTTGTAGTAGTGCGTAAAGTAATGAAGGTGGTGATTTAATGGAAAGCCTTATTCAAAAAATATACTCACAAAAATCACTAGACGAATTAAATCACGACATCACTTGTCTTGGAAAAGACACCAAATATAACACAATAAGTTTTTGCAAAGATAGATTACTTACTAGTTTATTAATATTTGTGTTAATCATAATTTTTACAAATTTAGGTTACATTACCGCACCATTTATAACCGTAATTTACTACTACTTATTTTATTACATAAATATAACGCGCAAATTAAATAGAAAAAGTCTTAGACTCGAACACGAATCATTATACTTTTTCGAAATTTTAACCCTTACCTTAGAATCAGGAAGAAACTTAGAAAATGCGCTAATTGTTACATGTGATAACGTAAACTCTGAAATTTCAGATGAATTTCAAAAAGCCCTAAATGAAACAAAATTTGGTAAATCATTGAATGAAGCATTAAACGACATGAAAAAAAGAATACCATCTGACACCATTAATAACATAATATTAAACATAATACAAACAAGCCAGTTTGGTAATAGCATCCTAGACACTTTATATAATGAGGTTGATTTTTTAAGAGAAAAGCAAATTCTTGAAATAAAAAAACAAATTAATAAAATTCCAAACAAAGTTAGCGTTATTTCTGTTATATTTATCGTACCACTTATAATGATTTTAATATTAGGGCCATATTTAATTAGCTTTTTAGATTAGGGGGAAGTAAAATGTACTATTTTATTGGAATTAAAGGGACCGGCATGAGCGCACTAGCTTGCATCTTACATGATCTAGGCTATGAAGTAAAAGGTTCCGACATCGAAAGAGAATTTTTTACTCAAAAAGGTTTAGATGAAAGAGGAATAAAATATACAGTTTATGATGAAAAAAACATCAAAAAAGATATGATAATCGTATGTGGCAATGCAATTAAAGATGACAATCCAGAACTCATAAGAGCTAAAGAACTAGGACTTAAAATTCATACATATCCGCAGATGGTTGGCAAACTTTCTAAAATGTTCATGACCGTAACTATTGCTGGATGTCATGGCAAAACCACAACATCATCTATGTTACATCACATTTTAAATGAACTTGCCGGATCTAACTGTTTAATAGGTGACGGTACAGGAAGTGCATCAAAAAATAACAAATATTTTGTTCTAGAAGCCTGCGAATATAAAAGACATTTCCTAGAATACACTCCATATTACGCCGTTATTACCAATATCGAATTAGATCATGTTGACTACTTTAAAGATATTGATGACGTCATCGACGCCTATCGAGAATATGCTAACAATGCCGAAAAAATGGTTATTGCCTGTGGCGATGATCCCTATACTCACAGTTTAGAAGTTAATAAACCAATATTTTATTATGGATTAGACGAAGATAACGATATTATTGCAAAAGATGTACAGTATACTGAAAATGGAATATCATTTGACGTATTTGTCGAAGATAACTACTATGGGCATTTCGATTTACCATTTTATGGAAAACACATGCTCCTAAATAGCTTAGCTGCCATAAGCGTATGCTACTATGAAAGACTAGAAGCTAAAGAAGTAGGAAAGATACTAAAAACATTTGAAGGAGCTAAACGCCGATTTAATGAAACAGTCGTAATTGATAATATATTAATCGATGATTATGCTCATCATCCTACAGAACTTAAAAGCGTCATTAAAGCCGCAAAACAAAAATATCCAAATAAACCAATAATAGCTATATGGGGACCGCATACATATTCTAGAACTCAAGCCTTTAAAGATGAATACATTGAAATATTAAAAACAGTAAATAAAGCTTACATCATGGATATTTATGGTGCAAGAGAAAAACCTGAAGACTTTGACATTAAATCAGAAGACATAATAAAAGAAATACCAAATGCTGAGCACATTTCCATAGACGAGATGGATAGTCTTTTGACTCATCACGATTCAGTAATATTATTTATGAGTCCAAATGATTTAACTAATTTCGAGCAGAACTATATAGAAAAATATAATAAGTTAAATGCGAAAGAAGCCTAAAAGCTTCTTTTCTATTGACAAAATTAATGCGCAAACTTATAATTTTATTGTAATTGGGTGATATAATGAAAGAAGAAATACTGAAAATCATAGACGCTATGGAAGGAACATTACTCGGCATAGGAATAGAAGATGAAACAATGCTTGAAAAAATTGAAAACAACGACAAAATTAATTTATGTTATATATTAAGTAACGGTGGAAAAGAAAAAAATAAAAAATTTAAACTTTTCAAAAAAGGCCGAAATAAAAAAGTGAATATTAAAAAACTAAAAAAATACTTTAATAAAAACTCAATTGATAATGTTTTGTGCGATTATAGAGTAGTCAAAAGATTCGTTCGATCATTCATCGCAGGCAGCATATATGTAAATAAAGAAAAACTTTACATATATGGAGATATAAAAGATGTAGAAAAATTAAAAGAAAAATATGAAAAATATACAAAAGAGATAAAAGTTATAAAAAATGGTAAATCATTTTTACTAATAATAAATAACGAAAATACCAAAGCGAATATATTTAAAGACTTATTAAATAAAATATCCTTTTTATTTAATGATGGATTAGATTATATAACAGATTTACTCGCAAATTAGAAAAAGGAAGTATAAATATGAATAAACAAACAATTGAGATAAAAGATTACATTATATGGTTAGAAAACTATACTAAAAAGCATCCAACATTTACAAGTGACGAATACCTGTTTAGTAGTAAAAAAATGCCCGATATAGATAAAAAAAATACTGAAAGCTTAGGCACACTATATGAAATGATCAAAAATTATGCAACCGAAAATTTCATATTACCGCAAGCTGATCAGCTTGGATACCACTATCAGATAACCTATAATGGAAACTCTTATAAAATAGGATATATGCAGGGACATGAATTTTTCTACTACTGTACAGCCACAACACCAAACGAAGAAAATACCATTGATTTTAATGATATATTAGAAAACAAAAGACAATTTAAAACAGAAATGATAAATTTAAAGCTTCAAAAAATAGCCATTCTAACAGGAGAACTAAAAATTGCCGGCCTTGAAGAAAGTTTCGTTTTAGATACTGTTACCAAAACATATAGAAAAATACGATGAGTTATATTATTAATAAAAACACTTGACTATAGGCAAATTTCATGTTAATATGTTTGTAGACACAAAGAAGTGTTTTTATTTTGGAAAAATACATAAAATTAAAGTAGGTGAATTAAGTGAAAAGTCCCAAAAAATTTTTTAGTAACGTTCATAAAGAAATGAAAAAGGTAAGATGGCCAAAGAAAAAGGAAATGTTAAAATATTCATTCGCAGTATTAGTTTGTATAATAGTTCTTTCAATATTCTTTGTACTATCAGATTTTGCTATTGCTGGCATTAAGACATTAGTGGAGGCTATAGTATAATGGAAAAAGAATGGTACGTCGTAAATACATATTCAGGACACGAAAGTAAAGTAAAAGAAAAACTTGAAATGCGTGCAAGTTCAATGGGTATGGAAGATTACATTCTAAGAGTAGTCGTTCCAGAAACTAAAGAAATAGATGCAAATGGAAAAGAAAAAATCAAAAAACTTTTCCCAGGATACATCTTAGTTGAAATGGTCATGACAGATGAAGCCTGGTTTATCGTTAGAAACACCCCAGGAGTAACTGGTTTTATCGGCTCATCTGGTAAAGGAGCAAAACCTTTCCCATTAACTCCAGGAGAAGTTGATAAAATCTTAAGCTCAATGGGTATGAGTAGACTAGATGCCGAAAGCGATCTAAAAGAAGGCGAAAAAGTCAAAGTTATTAGTGGACCATTTGAAGGAATGTTTGGAACCATTAAAAGCGTTGATATTGAAAAAGCTACCTTAGAAGTATCAATCGACCTATTCGGACAAGAAACCACTGTCGAGTTAGAGTTTTCACAAATATCGAAAGCCTAATCTAGACAAATCACAAAAATTGTGATACTATTAAATGGCTATATTTTTTTGAATATAGATTACAAGTGGGAGATTGAGAAAGCGGATATCATTTGAACCACTCGCGAAAAAAGACAAGAGGAGGTGTTTTTCGTGGCAAACGTAGCAAAAAAAATAAAGATTCAAATACCTGCCGGAAAAGCAACACCAGCTCCACCAGTTGGTACAGCTTTAGGACCTGCAGGAATTAATTTAGGAGAATTCTGTACAAAATTTAATGACGCAACCAAAGATAAGATGGGAGACATACTACCAGTTGAAATCTCAGTTTATGAAGATAGAAGTTTTGACTTCGTAGTAAAAACTCCGCCAGCAGCATTCTTAATAAAAAGAACTTTAAAACTTAAAAAGGGATCAGTTAACGGTAAAAACGGAATAGTTGGTACGCTAACTAAAGACCAACTACGTGAAATTGCTGAAATAAAACTTCCAGATTTAAACTGTTACAACATCGAATCTGCAATGAACATCATCAAAGGAACAGCTTTAAATATGGGCGTTAACGTAGAAGAATAATTACCACATAATATGTGGGAGGATTGTCCGCAAAAACCACAAGGAGGTAAAAAAATGAAAAAAGGTAAAAAGTATGAAGCTGCTGCAAGTAAGGTAGATAAGCACAACGCTTATACTAAAGAAGAAGCAGTAAAACTAGTTAAAGAAACTTCTTACAGTGCTTTCGATGCTTCAGTTGAAGTCGCAATGCGTTTAAACCTAGATACTAAAAAAGCCGATCAACAATTAAGAGGTGCTGTAGTTTTACCTAAAGGAACAGGAAAAACTAAAAAAGTATTAGTATTAGCTAAAGGTGACGCAGCCAAAGCTGCTAAAGAAGCCGGAGCCGATTATGTTGGTGAAACAGAAATGATCGAAAAAATCCAAAAAGAAAACTGGTTTGACTTCGATGTTATGGTTGCAACACCAGACATGATGCCTGCTTTAGGTAAAATTGGTCGTATTTTAGGACCTAAAGGTTTAATGCCAAACCCTAAAACTGGTACAGTCACTATGGATACAAAAAAAGCTGTAGAAGAAATTAAAAAAGGTAGAGTTGAATACCGTACCGATTCATTCGGTAATGTTCACGCCGTTATCGGTAAAGTTTCATTTTCTGATGAAGATTTGCTTGATAACTTAAAAACCTTTGTATCTTTAATTATCAAATCAAAACCATCAGTTGTTAAAGGCACATATGTTAAAAACATATCTATTTCTTCAACTATGGGACCTGGCATCAAAATTGATGTAAATAGTTTTGACAACTAATAAATAGTATGCTATAATTAGCATGCAATCGAAAAATATATATTATGCCGTAGACAGTAGGTGCTAATTGCTCAATATCCTACCGAGGAATCATTAAAGACCCTTTAACTCTACGCATAATATGTGTAGAGTTTTTATATTAAGGAGGTGCTAGATTTGGCAAGTCAAAAGAATTTAGACAAAAAACAAGGAATAATTGATGAAATTGCTGATAAGACAAAAAACGCAAACTCAGTTATCTTATTCGAATATCAAGGACTAACCGTTGAAGACACAAACAATCTAAGAAGATTGCTTAAAGAAAACGGTTCTGAATTCAAAATCTATAAAAATACACTAGTTAAAAGAGCATTTGATTCTTTAAAAATTGATTTAGACGAAGAATTAAAAGGACCAAAAGCCATCGCTTTTTCCGATGATGCAATTGCTCCAATTAAAGTTTTATACGATTTTGCTAAAAAGAATAATTCTTTAGTTGTTAAGACTGGTTTAGTTGATGGAGAAATAACTGAAGAATCAAAACTAAGAGAACTTTCTACTATTCCATCAAGAGAAGGATTACTTACAATGCTTGCTGGTGGTTTAATAGGAACTGTAAGAAATTTAGCTATTTGTCTTGACTTAAGAGTCAAAGACTTAGAAAAAGAAGAAAAATAAAGAAAGGAATGATAATATGGCAAAACTTACAAAAGAAGAATTTATTAAAAGTTTAAACGAAATGTCACTACTTGAAATCAAAGAGTTAGTTGACGCTATGAAGGAGGAATATGGTGTTGATCCAAGTGCTGTAGCTGCTGCACCAGTTGCTGCTGGAGCTGCTGAAGAAGCTGCTGGACCATCTACTGTTACAGTTACATTAACTGCTGCTGGACCTAACAAATTACCAGTAATAAAATTAATTAAAGAAATCACTGGATTAGGTTTAAAAGAAGCTAAAGATATAGCTGATAACGGCGGAGCAATTAAAGAAAATATTCCATCAAGCGAAGCTGAAGAACTTAAAAAACAATTCGAAGAAGCTGGCGCTACTGTAGAAGTTAAATAACTATAAAAATAAGCCTGCACTATCTCAGATAGTGTGGGCTTTGCCAGTTTATTAAAAGGAGTAATAAAATGTCTCACTATTTTACAAACGATAAAGTAAAAAGCAAAGAAAAAGAAATAAAAGTTATTATAAATGGTACCGATTTAAAGTTTATCGTAGATAATGGCATATTTTCTAAAAAAGGTTTAAACTTTGGAACCAGATCTCTTTTAGAAAATATAAACATATCAAAAATAAAAGGCGAGGTTTTAGATTTTGGCTGCGGCTATGGACCTATAGGCATATATATAAAAAAGACAAGTAACTGCACAGTAGACATGGTAGATATAAATGAAAGAGCTATTAACTTAGCAAAGAAAAATGCCAAACTAAATGAAGTTACCGCAAACATATACAAAAGCGATATCTATTCAAATATTGAAAAAAAATATGATTTTATTATCACCAATCCACCGATTAGAGTAGGTAAAAAAATACTATATGACATTTTATTTGAATCTTTAAAACATCTTAAAAAAGATGGAAAATTAATATTTGTCATAAATAAAGATCAGGGAGCTAAAAGTGTTCTAAAAGACTTAAACGAAAAGGCAAATGCCACACTAATTAGCAAAAATAAAGGTTTTTATATAATTGTAGCCCAAAATCGTTGACTTTTTAAAACAAATCCTTTATAATTATAAATTGGCGACATGTACCCTTAAAGGGAACAAAAAAAACTAAAAAACTAGTGTATAGGGGTGAAATATTGGCTTACAAAATTCAAAAAATTAACGCAAAACGTGAGAGAAGAAATTACGCAAAAACAGAAAACGCTATCGAACTATCTAACTTATTAGATATTCAAAAAACATCTTATAATTGGTTTCTAACTGAAGGAATCAAAGAAGTATTTGATGATATTTTTCCAGTAGAGAGTTTTACTGGTAATTTGTCGTTAGAATTTGGAGAATACTGCTTCGATGAACCAAGATACAGCATTAAAGAGTGCAAAGAAAGATATTCTACATATGCAGCGCCACTAAAAGTAGAAGCTAGACTTTTTAATGTTGAAACAGGAGAAGTAAAAGAACAAGAAATTTACCTAGGCGATATGCCTATAATGACTGATAGCGGGTCATTTATTGTAAATGGGGCCGAAAGAGTTATCGTATCACAACTAGTAAGATCACCATCTGTTTATTTTGGAAAAGAAATAGATAAGAAAAATGGTAAAGTTACCATTGGGTGTCAAATAATTCCAACGAGAGGTACTTGGTTAGAATTCGAAACAGATGCTAGAGATATCGTTTATGTTAGAATCGACAGAACTAGAAAAGTTCCAGTAACAACTCTATTAAGAGCAGTAGGACTTTCTAGTGATAGTGACATTAATGATCTATTCGGTGAAAATGACTATTTGATCAAAACCATTGAAAAAGATACAAATAAAAATACCGACGAAGCACTAATCGATATTCATTCTAAATTAAGACCTGGTGAACCATCAACACTAGAAAGTGCGAAAAACCAACTAATAACAAGATTTTTTGACGCATTTAGATACGATTTAGCAAAAGTTGGAAGATATAAATTCAACAAAAAATTAAACGTTATTGATCGCCTTTTAGGCTGCAAACTTGCTGAAACAATTGAAGTAGATGGCAAAGTTATAGCTGAAAAAGGTACAATCGTAACAAAAGAACTACTTGAAAAACTAAAACCAATTTTACAAAATGGTTATGGAAAAAAAGAAGTTCTAATCAACCAAGATTTAGATACTTATAATGAAGTTCAAATAATCAAAGTCTATTCAATGGTAAATCCAGATAAAGTTGTAAAAATCATTGGAAATGATCAAAATATCGATGTAAAAAGATTAACTGTTTCCGATATTTATGCGTCTTTATCATACTATCTAAACTTATTAGACGGTATTGGTCACTTCGATGAAATCGACCACCTATCAAATAGACGTGTAAGACAAGTCGGAGAGCTATTACAAAACCAATTTAGAATTGGTATTAGCCGTATTGAAAGAATGATCAGAGATAGAATGAGTACTCAAGAAATAACCGAAGTTACTCCAAAAAGCCTAATAAATATAAGGCCGCTTACAGCAGCAATTAAAGAATTCTTTGGAAGTAGCCAACTATCTCAATTCATGGATCAAATAAACCCAATTGCTGAACTTACAAATAAAAGAAGACTTTCTTCACTTGGACCTGGAGGACTATCAAAAGATAGAGCAGGAATGGAAGTACGTGACGTAAACCCTTCACATTACGGAAGATTATGTCCAGTTGAATCACCAGAAGGACCTAATATCGGACTTATAACATCACTTGCAAGTTACGCTAAGGTTAATGAATATGGATTTATAATGACTCCATATCGTAAGGTTGATAATACAAAATTAACTGATGAAATAAAATATATGACTGCTGATGAAGAATTAGAATATTATATCGCACCAGCAACCATCAAAACAGAAAACGGCAAAATAGTTGAAGATAATATTCCAGTACGTTATCAAAATGACAATCTAATGGTTTCAAAAGAACAAGTAGATTATATGGATGTTTCACCACAACAGATAATTTCAATTACAACAAGTGGAATCCCATTCCTAGAACATGACGATGGAAAACGTGCCTTAATGGGTGCAAACATGCAGCGTCAAGCAATTCCACTACTAGAAGCAGAAGCACCACTTGTTGGAACCGGTGTTGAGGCAATTGCAGCTAGAGATTCAGGTGTAGTTATAATAGCTAAAGCTGACGGAGTTGTCGATTACGTCGATGCAAGAAAAATAATCATTAAAAATGCTAAAGGAACCGATACATACTATATGGATGGTTTTGAAAGAAGTAACATGGGAACATGCTACCATCAAAGACCAATTGTAAGAAAAGGTGACAAAGTTAAATTTGGTGATGTAATTGCCGACGGTCCATCAACCGATAACGGAGAAATGGCTTTAGGTAAAAACTTAACCATTGCCTTCGTAAACTATGATGGATATAACTATGAGGATGCTGTAATTTTAAACGAAAGACTTGTCAAAGATGATGTATTTACATCAATACACATTAAAGACTATGAAATAGAATGTCGTGACACTAAACTAGGACCAGAAGAATTCACAAGAGATATACCAAACGTTTCTGAAGAAGCGCGTAAAAACTTAGATGAAAACGGTATTATTAGAATTGGTACCGAAGTTAAAGATGACGACATACTAGTTGGTAAAGTTACGCCAAAAGGTATGGCTGAACTTACCTCAGAAGAAAAACTATTACACGCTATTTTCGGCGAAAAAACAAGAGAAGTAAGAGACACATCACTTAGAGTACAACACGGTGGCGGTGGAATCGTTCATGATGTTCAAATTCTATCAAAAGAAGATAATGATGATCTCCCAGCTGGAGTTTCTAAGAAAATTAGAGTTTATATTGCCCAAAAGAGAAAAATAGGTGTTGGAGATAAAATCTCAGGACGTCATGGTAACAAAGGTGTAGTTTCACTAGTCTTACCTGAAGAAGATATGCCTTATACAAAAGATGGTAAAACTGTAGATATCTTACTTAACCCACTTGGAGTTCCATCACGTATGAATTTAGGTCAAATTCTAGAATTACATCTAGGTATGGCAGCTAAAACATTAGGAATACATGTAGCAACACCAGTATTTGATGGAGCTACTCGTGAAGAAATAATTGAAGCTTTAGGCGAAGCCGGACTCGACAAAGACGGTAAAATGGTTTTATATGATGGTAGAAGTGGTGAACCATTTGATAACCGAATTAGTGTCGGAGTCATGTATATGATAAAACTAGATCACATGGTTGACGATAAATTACACGCACGTTCAACTGGACCATACTCATTAGTTACTCAGCAGCCACTTGGTGGTAAAGCTCAATTTGGTGGACAACGTTTCGGTGAAATGGAAGTTTGGGCACTATATGCATATGGTGCAGCCAACATTCTACAAGAAATGATGACCGTCAAATCAGACGATGTAGCTGGAAGAGTTAAGGTTTATGAAGCTCTAGTTAAAGGCGAAGAACTTCCAAAATCAGGAGTTCCAGAGAGCTTTAGAGTTGTTATAAAAGAATTCCAAGCCTTAGGCTTAGATATAACTGTTCTAAATAATGAAGGCAGATACGTTGAACTTAGAGAATTAGAAGAAGCTGAAAAAGATTCATACGTACCTGACACAGATTTAGAAAGTGAAATAATAAAAGAAAAAGAAGCAAATCAAAAAACAAACGTTGATCTTCCTATAGATAATATTGAAGAAACTCAAGAAGAAGCATCTAGTAAAGAATTAGAAGAAGAATTAGAAGATTTCGATTTAAAAGAACCAACTGATGAAGAATTAGAACATTTAGAAGGGGAGGGTAAATAATGGATGCAAATAGCTTTGAAGGCTTAAAAATAGCCATTGCCTCACCAGAAAAAATCCGTTCATGGTCATATGGTGAAGTAAAAAAAGCCGAAACGATGAATTATCGTACCCTAAAGCCAGAACGTGATGGGCTTTTCTGCGAAAAGATTTTTGGACCAACCAAAGATTTTGAATGTTCATGTGGCAAATATAAAAGATTGAGATATAAAAATATCATATGTGATAGATGTGGTGTTGAAGTAACTAAAGCAAAAGTACGCCGTGAGCGTATGGGCCATATAGAGCTTGCAACACCAGTCTCTCACATCTGGTTCTTTAAAGGTGTGCCATCAAGAATGGGATTAGTTCTTGACATGTCACCAAGAGAACTAGAAGAAGTATTATACTTTGTTTCTTACGTTGTCTTAGATCCAGGAGACACACCACTTGAAAAGAAACAAACAATAAGTGATAAAGATTACCGTACTTACTATGAAAAATATGGAAATACATTTAGAGTAGGTATGGGTGCTGAAGCAATTGAAGAACTATTAAAAGAAGTCGACTTAGAAAAAGAAGTAAGCGAAATTAAAAAAGAAATTGATGAAATTAAAGATACAACTAGTCAAAAACGCATTCGTCTAATAAAAAGATTGGATGTTTTAGATGCCTTTTTAGAATCTGGTAACCGTCCAGAATGGATGATTTTAAATGCCTTACCAGTAATACCACCAGAGCTTAGACCAATGATCCAATTAGATGGTGGAAGATTTGCTACATCAGACTTAAACGACTTATATAGAAGAGTCATCAACAGAAATAACAGATTAAAAAAACTAATTGAATTAGCCGCACCTTCTATAATTATTCAAAACGAAAAAAGAATGTTACAAGAAGCTGTAGATGCATTATTTGATAATGGACGTCGTGGTAAAAACATTACTGGACCAGGAAATAGACCATTAAAATCCTTATCAAGCATGTTAAAAGGAAAACAAGGTCGATTCCGTCAAAACTTATTAGGAAAACGTGTTGATTATTCAGCTCG
>ONJI01000054.1 GCA_900318075.1 uncultured Bacillota bacterium
AACTAACTGATAAAAATCAATTAAGTGATTCAGTTCATTTATTTGAAAGTGCAATAGATTTATTATCATATGCAACAATTCTAAAAGGAAATAATAAGATTTTTCATTTAGAAAACTTATTACCATTAACTTTTTTTTTAAATAATAATTCAAACATTAATAAAATATATCTTCATTTAGATAATGATCAAGCTGGATGATTAGCAATTCATGCATTAAATAATTCAATTATGAATAAATATGAAGTGATAGATGATTCAACAAAAATAGGAAAATATTTTAATGATTATTTATGTAGCATTAAAGGAATTAGAAGGAATTATGAAGGAAGTAATGAATATGAAAAATAATAATTATATAGGAGAAATTATAAATAATAAAAGAAAAAGACTAGGAACGTCTATTAGAAAATTATCAAGATTAATTGGACTATCGCCAACAACAATTTGTGATTTAGTAAAAGGAAATATAAAGAAACATGTATTTGAATCAGTGTTAAAGCTATCAAGAGTATTAGATATTGATATGAATGATTTTATAAAAAATGAGAAAACTATTTATATGGATGTATCAAAAGATTATACTGTTACTTTAAAAAGAATAGATGAAAATTGTGTATAATTTAGTTCAAACGATGAAGGTGTCTTACTTAAACTTCTGAAGAATTTCAATTATAGCGTTGATGAAGTTGACTTAAATAAAGGAGACATTTTGAATCTCAAAATTAAGAGTATTATTTCAGATGATGAACAAGAAAACTTTATCGTAATGGTGAACTAGATTGGTTTTCTTGTATTAGTAAGCACTGATTTTGTACTCCCATAAGAGTAAAAATCGAAAAATAATGTGGAATAATCCCAATTTCTTATTTTTTGAAAGGAGAAAAAGTTATGAAAGAATTATTATTCTTTGTACTTGGTTTAATGGTTGGAGGACTAACAGGTACAACTGTAATGTGTTGTCTTCAAATCAATAGATTAAACAAACATGATTATGCTAAAAAGACAAATTAAAAACCCTTTTTTGTAAATAAAAAAGAAAAAAAATTTTTAAAACAGAAAGCTGCAAAAGCAAAATTATCTGAAGCAGAGTTTTTAAGAGATCTTATAACTGATAAAGAAGAGAAGTAAAAGAAAAACGAAGAATAGAATTTTATGATTATATTAAAGTTTTAAGAGGACTGTGGAACAATGTTGATCAATTAACATTGTTAGCTCATAAAAGTGGTGAAATAAATGTAGCTAGGTATGAAGAACTAAAAAAAGAACTTGAAGATTTTATTTTAGACGTTGAATCAAAGTTAAGTGAACAATAATGTGCATTACGATAGGAAAAAGTGATTTTTTGAAGAAAATGCACCTTTTCCTATCGTTTTAATGTCAAAAATTATGAAAAAATAGAAAAATATGATATATTATTGAATGTTGATGAACTATTGTTCCACGACAAAAAGTGTAGAAAATGTTCATGTTTAAAAACTAAGTGCACAATGTCTATATTAAATTTTATATGATGGTGGCAATTTATTTGTTGGAAATATTTATAGTTTCAGCTATAAATATTTTTATTTTAACAGTTTACTATTTAGTATAATATCATTAGTTTTAATATAATAACAATTTAATTTTTTTAATATGTATTCATTACATAGAAATAACATAGCTTCATACGGTGATTTGCCATTTTAAGAATCTCTATATAAGCTATTAATGTTATTCATAATTAAATCATAATCAGTTTGAGAAATGTTTTTAAAAGAAGAACCTTTAGGTAAAATATATCTAATAAATTTATTTTCAATCATATTTTTTTGATATGAGACCGATTGAACACCATAAATCAATTTAGTTATTTGTTCACCGGTTTTATAATGACATTCAATATTTAAAACACCGTAAAATTCATGATCATTATCTGTTAATATAGTTTGAAATAAAGATTTATAATCATCATATGGTAGAGTTTCTTGTAATTAATGGAAAACTCTAGTTATTTTTTCAATTGTTTGGCTTTGTAGTTTAAATATAAGCGTGAATTTAGATTTTTCCCAAAGAAGAGCAAGGAAACAGTCCTCTTCAGTTTGTAAACCTTCTACAGTATCCATTTCGACAATATTTAAATCAGAATTTTTAGAAATAAAATCAGTAAAGTCTTCATATTTTCTACCAACTGGAATTTCTCTTTCTTTTCTAGTTCTACGTTTAGGCTTATTTTTCTTTTTTTATATTTTACAATTCTAGGAAAATTTAAATGTCTAAATTCAAACACACCACTATTAACATAGTTATAAAAAGAAGATTTGGAAAAATCTAAAATATCAGGATGATTAATATAGAGATGATTTATAGTTTGTCCATTTTTAATTAATGGAGTAAGTATTTTATTAATCAAATATGCTTCTTCTTCATTAAGATTGATATTTTTTCTATATTTGTTTTTAAGTTCACGATAGGAATCATCGGCTTTTCTAGCATGGTAAGTATACCTTTCTTTTCTACAATCACTTCTTGATTTGCCCCTATTATAAAAGTAAGGATATTTAGTTAGTCGCTTACAAGGTTGATATTTATACAAATTTTTCGAATCAGTAATTTTAGAATGATTATAATTGTTAGGTTTATAATAAAATTTATTTCTATCAATTTCTTTTATAATAGTAGAATGAAATCTATTTATTTCTTTTGAAATTTGAGTAATGGATTTCTTGTCATTTAATACATCTTCTATATTTTTTCTATCTTCATATTATAGACAGCAATAATTTGCCATAATTATTAATGCTTTGATTAATGACAAATTAATTGTTTAAAGGGTAGTATATATTATTATAAATCTTATTGCACATTATTGTGCACTTTTTATTTTAAAATACAGATTTGAAATTTCCTGTAGAAAATTTGAGTAAATAGTAGATAAAAGAGTCAATAAATGATATAATTTAACTTGGAATAAATATGATTAGGATACCACGTTGAATTATATTATTTTTTTGACAAATAATAAATATATTTTAAGGAGTTACATAATGAAAAAAAATGTAGTAATAATAGGCGCAAGTGGTCATGGAAAAGTTATTGCAGATATTATTATTAAATCTGGTGATAGTATACTAGGTTTTCTAGATGATAATAAGAATAAAGGAGATACCTTTTGTGGATATCCTATTTTGGGGAAAAGTACTGACTATAAAAGATTTCAAAAAAAATGTGAGTTCGTAATTGCAATTGGAAACGCTGATATACGTGAAAAAATATCTTTATTGTGTCATAACGTAAAATGGTATACAGCCATTCATCCACAATCAGTTATATCTACGATTGACGTATCAATAGGAGAAGGAACTGTTGTTATGGCTAATGTTGTTATTAATTCTGGTGCTAGTATTGGTAAACATTGCATTATAAACACTAGTTCAGTTGTAGAACATGATAATAATATCTGTGATTTTGTTCATGTCTCTGTTGGAACTAAACTCGCTGGTACTGTCTCTGTTGGAAAAAAGACATGGATTGGAATAGGGGCAACGGTAAAGAACAATACTACAATTTGCGGTAATTGTATGATTGGTGCAGGTGCTGTTGTTGTTAATAATATAGATTGTGAGGGAACTTATATTGGAGTCCCTGCAAAGAAAAAAATATAATTAAAATAAGTAAAGAGGTATTAATATGAAAGTTTTAATAATTGCACCACATCCAGATGATGAAATAATTGGAGTAGGTGGAACCATTGCAAAAAGGGTCAATGAAGGTCACGAAGTATATGTATGTATTGTAACAAAGGGAATGAAACCTCTATTTGATGATAAATTTATAGAGCAAGGAAGAGAAGAGTGTAGACAAGCTGATAAATTATTGGGAGTTAAAGAAACTATTTTCTTAGATTTTCCTGCTGTAATGTTAGAAACTGTACCTAGATATGAATTGAACGGAAAAATTTCAGATATTATTCAACGCATACAACCTGATGAAGTTTTTATCCCGCACAGAGGTGATATGCAAATAGATCATCAACTGATAACGGATGCTTCGATGGTTGCAGTAAGACCAAAATATAAACATGTTGTTCAAAGAGTTTATTCATATGAAACTTTATCGGAAACAGGATGGAATATTCCTAATACTGTTAATGATTTTATTCCAACAGTTTATGAAGATATATCTAAATATCTAGATATAAAAATTAAATCAATGTCTATTTTCAAATCACAGTTATCTACTTTTCCAGCTGCTAGATCAATTGAAGCTATTGAAGCCTTGGCAAAGTTTAGAGGAGCTACGGTTGGAAAACATGCGGCAGAAGCTTTTTCATTAATAAGAGAAATAAAATAGGTGATAATCAATGTATAAAAGATTCTTTAAAAGATTTTTTAGCTTCTTGTTTGCCTTGATTTCCATCATTGTTTTATTACCAGTATTTTTAATATTATCCTTTTTAGTGCTAATATTTATTGGTAAACCTATATTTTTCAAACAAGAAAGAACAACAATTAATAAAAAAACGTTTTTTATAATTAAATTTAGAACCATGACAAATGAAAAAGATTCAAAAGGGAAATTATTACCAGATGATAAAAGACTAACTAAATTTGGTCATTTTTTAAGGACGACCTCCCTTGATGAACTTCCAGAACTGCTGAACATTATCAAGGGTGATATGGCGTTCATAGGACCCAGACCTTTGCCTAATTCATATATTAAATTTTACAAAGATGTCGAATTAACAAGATTTGATGTAAGAGGCGGATTAATCCCACCAGATTCAGTAGATAGAAATGCTGTTATTTCGTGGGATAAACAATTCGAATATGAAAAAGAATATGCTAAAAATGTAACAATAATAAAAGATTTTAAGATATTGATAGGAGTATTCAGAATAATTTTTCAAAGAAATAAAACAGACTATGGTAGTTATGTACGATTGCCACTTGGTGTTGAGAGAAAAGACATGATTAAAAAGGAGGATTAATATGTTAGATATAGATAAAACAAAAGCATTAATTAATAAAAATAGTACTTCATTTTATGCTTTTGAAGAAGATGAATTTAAAAATAATTATTTGGATTTATTAAACACATTTAGATCAATTTACAGTGATTATAATATAGCTTATTCTTATAAAACAAATTATACTCCTTATATATGTAATTGTGTAAAAGAATTAGGTGGTATGGCAGAAGTGGTATCTGATATGGAATACACTTTAGCAAAAAAATTAGGATATTCTAATTCTAATATCATTTATAATGGTCCTGTAAAAGGAGAAAAGTTAAAAGAACATATTCTCAATGGTGGATTGCTAAACATTGATAACATTGATGAAGCAAAAAATATAATGAATATAGCAAAAAATAATCCAAATAAATTCATTAAAGTTGGGATTAGAGTCAATTTTGATGTTGGTGCTGGTTATATATCAAGATTTGGTTTAGAATTAGATTCCGATGAGTTTGTTGAAACTATCAATCTTTTAAAGACTATGCCAAACATAAATATAGTTGGGTTGCATTGCCATATTAGCAGAGCTAGAAATATAGATTCGTGGCAAAAAAGAATTGATAAATTATTATATGCTGCTGATAAGTATCTAAATAAAACACCTGAATATATTGATGTTGGTAGTGGTATGTTTGGGAAAATGGACCCTTTCTTTGCCAAACAATTTGGAGATAATGTTCCATCCTACTTAGATTATGCAAAAGTTGTTGCAGGAACGATGGAAAGGCATTATCATGGCCAAGAAGTTAAACCATTGTTAATATCGGAACCAGGAACGACAATTATATCAAATTATATGTCTTTAATTTCCAAAGTTGTTCAAATAAAAACAATACGAGATAAGAAATTTGCAACCATAAATTCTAGTTTTTATAATGCCGGAGATGTTTGTTTAGTTAAGCAGTTACCTTATTATGTTTTGGATAATAATTTGAATCTTAAAACAAAAGAGTGTAAGGGTATTTCTGTAATGGGGTATACATGCCTTGAGCAAGATTGTATTGCAAAAAATTTTAATACTGAATTGGAAGTTGGTAATTATATTGTTTTTGGTAATGTAGGTGGTTATTCTATAGTTAGCAAACCACCATTTATACAACCTAATGTACCGATATTTGCAATTAGCAAAAAAAGAAATAAAGAAATAGAGATAAAAAGGTATGAATCTTTTGACGATATTTTTGCAACATTTTTGATTGATGGGATGTATATATGAAGAATTTAACAGTGTTATTATCCGCTAGTGGCTCTCCATCAATTCCAGGAATAATAGATTGTTTCAAAAAAAATGGTGAAAGGAAAATTCGTGTTGTAGGAGTCGATATGAGTGAAGAACCAACAGCAAAGTATTTAGTAGATGCATTTTATAAAGTTCCCGCTGTGGCGGATAATAATTATATTAATTTCATATTAGATATTTGCAAAAAAGAAAAGGTTGATATTTATTTTCCAAATATATCCCTAGAAGTATCAAAAGTTATAAAAATGAAAAGTGAGTTTGATAAATTAGGAATTAAAATAGCGATATCAAATTTGCATTCAATAGAGATAGCTAATAATAAACTATCAACTTATAAATTTTTAAAGGAACACAATATAGAAGTTCCAAATTTTTATTCAGTTAAATCTTTGGAAGATTTTATAACTGGATGCAAAATTATGGGATATCCTAATAAAGCTTTATGCCTAAAAATAGTAGATGGTAGTGGAAGCAGAGGTGTCAGAATAATTGACTCAAAAAAGTCAAGATATGATATCTTTGTGAATGAAAAACCTAACACTTTTTACACTTCATATGATGATATGGTTAGTGTATTAAAAGAAGCAAAAGATTTTCACGAAATGATGTTAGTAGAGTATATGCCTGGTCCAGAATATACAATTGATATTTTAGCTGAAAATGGAAAGGCTTTGTACATTGTAGGAAGAGAAAATACGGTAAGCTTAATGAGTATAGCACAAGAAAGTGTTCTAAAGTATGATGCAGATGCTTATGAAATATGCAAAAACATTGTAAAATTATTGAATATGGATGGAAATATAGGATTTGATTTTATGCGTGATCGTGAAGGCAAAGCTCAATTAATGGATATAAATCCTAGAATAACAGCTACTGTTTCAGTTATTGCTGCAGGTGGAGTTAACCTGCCTTATCTAAGAGTTAAACAATTACTTGGTGAAAAATTACCTAAACTTGATCCAAAATATGGAACGTTCTTAAAAAGAAGATATGGTGAAATCTATACAGATAAAGATGGAAATAGAATAGAAATTTAGAAGTAGAGGAGATATTAATATGCTATTTATTAAAATTATATTTTTTTTAAACGCTTTTATAGTGTTTTTTGCAATGATTGGTTATCCTTTACTATTAATTATATTAGATAAAATATTAAAAAAACCATGCATAGATAAAGACTATGGATATGAGCCAACAGTTACAATTATGGTTGTGGCTCATAATGAAGAAAAGGTAATAAAAAATAAGCTAGATAATTTGATTAAAATTGATTATCCGCTAAATAAATATGAAATTGTTGTTACATCTGACTTTTCAACAGATAATACTAATATAATAGTTGAAGAGTTTATTAAAAAAAATAAAAAATATAAAATAAAACTTCACAAGACAGTTAAGCATGGTGGAAAAACAAATGCACAGAATGAAGCACAAAAAAGTATTGACTCTGATATTTTAATTATGACAGACGCCAATTGTTATTTTGATAAAAAAGCCGTAAAGGAAATTGTTGCTTGCTTTAAAGACCCATTAGTAGGATATGTATGTGGTGCAACAATATATACAAACAAAGATGATAATAATACAGCAGATTCAGAAAATACATACTGGAATTTTGATTCTAAGTGTAGAGACATTGAAAGTCGAATTCAAACAATAACAGCTGGAGATGGTAATTTATATGCTTGTAGAACCAATGAATACATAGACATCCCGTTTATTGAATGTCACGATAGTAGTTTTCCAATTTTATTCGCCTTAAATAATAAAAGGGCTTTGTTTGATCCAAAATCAAAAGCTTATGAAAAAGCAGGAGAATCAGATAAAGATGAATATAAAAGAAAGGTCAGAATGAATAGAAATATAATTCACAATATATTACCATCAATTAAAATACTGAACTTTTTTAAATACAAATGGTTTTCTCTATTCTATTTTGGACATAGAACATGTAGATATTTACTATGGTTAGCACATATTTTACTAGTTGTTTGTAATATAATACTTGCGATATTTAATGGGTATATGTGGCTCTGTTTTCTTATATTACAATTATTATTCTATAGTGTCTCAATTATTTCGGGGATTACAAAAACAAGCAATAAACTATTTAAAATGATGTCATATTATACTATGACAGTATATGCACAAATCAATGGAGTATTAAATATAATTTTAGGTAGAAGTAAATCAACGTGGGCTAAAGCTGAATCTACAAGATAGGAGAGATTAAATGAGTGTAGAAGTTTTACTTTCAACAATGCATCAAAAAAACTTCGATATTGTTGAAAAGTGTAATATTAAGTCTGATGCAGTAATAATAAATCAGTGTGATGAAGAAAAAATTGAAACTAAAAAGTACGATTTTGGAACTGTAAGAATGATTTATACGAAGACAAGAGGACTGTCTAAGAGTAGGAATATGGCATTAGAAAACGCAAAAGGAGATATTTGCATAATTTGTGATGATGATGTTGTTTATTATGACAATTATGTTTCTATAACTGAAACGGCCTTTTCTAATAATAAAAATGCAGATCTAATAGTCTTTAATATTAAGAGTATAAATACTAATATAAGGAAACAAGAAAAACTATTTAAAAAAGTCAAAAAAATTCCTTATTATAAATCTTATAGTAGTGTACATATTGCTTTTAGACGCAAAAAAATAATTGAGAAAAAAATAAAGTTTGACGAAAATTTTGGAGCAGGATCTGGTATATATTCATTTGCAGAAGATTCATTATTCTTTAACGATGTTCATAAGAACAATCTTGTTGCAATAGTTTATCCTGCTATAATAGCAAAGTTATATTCGGAAAAATCATCGTGGTTTAAGGGATTTAATGAAAAGTATTTTTATGATACAGGAGCTTTTGTTGCTGCATGTTATCCTAAAACAAAGTGGTTGATTAAATGGTACTATCCATTTAGATTGATTAATAAAAGCAAACTTGGTTTTTTTAAAATGATAAGGTATATAAATGATGGAATAAAAGGATATAAAAAAAAGTTATCGTTTGATAACTATTATGGGTGATGAGAATGGATAAAGAATTATTATATGATAAAAAAAGAGTAAATATGTTATTTCTAATGTTGGCAATCTTACCTATAAATGATATTGTTTCTACAATTTTGTATACTTTTAATGTTAATATGTCGAGAATCACAATAATGCTTTATTTTATTGTTATAGTTATAGGAATTTTTACATTAATAAGATGTCCTATTTATAAATCTGATATTCTTTCATTATTAATTATCTTCTTCATATATACATTTTTATATTTTGTATCTACAGATTATGCAAAAAAAGAATTTTTTACTACTAATATGAGAATTATATATTTTTACTACATACCATTTTCAATATTTTTTATTTCACATATAAAAAGATGGGATATATTGTTTACTGAAAAAAAGTTTATTGTTATATCTGACATGATACTAATTATTTCCTTTTTGACTAGGACACTTAATGATACAATTGATTATATGGTTTTTTCATACAATATATTGCCATTGTGTGGGATAATAGCTGTCACAATAATAAAGTTTGAAAATAAAAGACAGATTATATTTATAATATTGTCAATTGTTGAATTAATGTTGTTTGGAAGCAGGGGAGCATTAATTTGGTTGCTGATTTGTGGAATGTTATTGTATTTATCAACTTTTATAAGATCTTTTAATAGCAAAAAAGAGTTCTATAAAAAAATAATTTCTATAACTCTAGTGTTTATAGCATCGTTATTTTTTATAACATATATAATTCCAAAAGCTGTTCAATCTTCTTTTGGAAACACTTCTTATATTCTTAGAAGAATAAAAGGTGGAAATGTTACTGAGAGTGAGGCAAGATTATCTATTTATAAGACATCTTTAGAACACATAAAAAATAACGGTATTAACATCAATGGACTATTTTATGATAGAACTGTTTTACCTAAAAATATGTATGCACATAATTTAGTCTTAGAATCTTATTTGTCATTTGGATTATTATTTGGTACTTTCATATTATTAGCCTTTATATATATGATTTTACGAACAATAAAAAAAAGTCATAATATTTACTCGTACGCCACAATATACTTTATTACAATTTTCTTGTTGCGTTATTTTGTATCTGGAAGTGCTTTTAGTGAAGGAAAATTTATAATATTCATCGCATTTCTTTATTCGATAATATGTAATAAACAATTATCAAATAATATTAAAGCAGAATAAATACTCATAAAATAAGGAGAAGTAAAAATGAAAAACAATAAAGAAAATGAACGAATGGTGAGTATAATAATACCGACATATGGAGGATCTGATTCTTTATCACGTGCTATTGATTCAGCACTCAATCAAACATATAAGAATATTGAGATCATTGTTGTTGATGATAATCCTCCTAAGTCAGTTGGTAGAAAAAAAACTGAAAAACTAATGGAACAGTATTCAAATGAAATTAGAGTAAAATACATTAAACATAAAGAAAATAAAAATGGCTCATCTGCAAGAAATACTGGTGTATCAAACTCGAATGGATATTATATTTCTTTTCTTGATGATGATGACTACTTTTTTAAAAGAAAAACCGAAAAGCAAATCAATTTATTAAATAATAAGAATATAGATTTTTGCACATGTTTCTACAAAAAAAGTGGAGTAGGATATTCTTTTGATGTTAAAGAAGATTATATCGAAGATATATTATTACTTAGAAACACTCCTCAAACGTCATCGTTTGTAATGACAAGACATCTTTATGATAAATTAAAGGGTTTTGACGAATCATATTCAAGACATCAAGACTATGAGTTTTTGATAAGAGTATGTTTAAATACCAAGGTAGAATGCATTAATGAATATTTATACGAAAGGATTGGCAACTCGGTAGAAAATAGACCTAATGCAAAAAAAATGGAATTAATAAAAGATAAATTATTAACAGATTTTGATAGTCTATTTATACAAAAAAATATCAACAAAAAAAAAGTTTTTGCTAAAAACTATTCATACGTTTTTTATCTTTATATAAAAGAATATAAAATAAAAGAAGCTTTTTTGCTTATGAAAAAGCATTTTAGCCTTAGATTTATACTATATTTTATTTTATTGATTTTTCAAATATTAAGAAAAAAAATATGTTTTATTACACATAGAAAAAAATTATTGAAAATAATATAATGTAGAGAGTGGGGTGTATTATGAATAATAGAAAAAAAGAGTTAGTTAAAAATACGTTTATTCTTACTATTGGGAAATTCCTTCCTAAATTGATATCAATTTTGATAATTCCTATTATTACGGCAAAACTAACTAAGGCTGAATATGGTACCTATGATTTGATAAGTACAATTGTTGCACTTTTATTACCAATAGCAACCTTACAATTACCATCTGCGGCATTTAGGTTTTTAGTTGATTATCGAGGAGATGAGAAAAAAACAAAAAAAGTTGTATCTAATATAATGATTACAACTCTTTCTATCTCTTCTATAGTTTGTATAATAATATTTTTAATATTAGGCAAAATACAATTAATAACGAGATTACTAATATGTTCATACTTTTTATTGGATATTATTAATTATGTCTCCTCTCAAATATGTAGAGGCTTGTCTTATAATAAATATTATTCTATTAGTTCAATTTTATTCTCTTTAATGCATTTGCTTTCTATTTATTTTACTTTGAATTTTAATAATTATGGATTAAATGGAGTTCTAATTTCTTTATGTTTGGCATATATTATTTCAATTTTATTTATAATAATTAGCTCAAAGTTCTTAAAATATATAGATTTTTCTATGTTAAATAGAAAAGATTGCATAGAGTTTATAAGTTATTCTTGGCCTATGATTCCCAATAATTTATCAGCTTGGGTTTTAAATGTTTCTGACAGATTAGTAATAAATCATTTCCTAGGAATAGAAATGACAGCAATTTATGCCGTAGCAAATAAAATACCTAATATTTTATCCATTTTTCAAGAAGTTTTTAATTTAGCTTGGCAAGAAAATGCGTCCTTAAGTGTTAAAGATAAAGACGCTGACATATATTATTCAAGCATGTTCTCTTTAATATTTAATTTTATGATTGGCGGAACTGCTTTATTGATAGGATTTACTCCTATAATATTCACAATTCTTATTAGAGGGGACTATTTAGCAGCTTATAAAGAAATGCCAATTTTGATACTTGCTATGTTGTTTTGTTGTTTATCCTCATTTCTAGGAGGAATATATATAGCACACAAGAAAACAAAGGAATTAGGACTCTCAACATTAATTGTAAGCATTATAAATTTAGGCATTGACTTATTACTTGTGAGATATATAGGAATAACAGCTGGGTCTATTTCTACCTTAGTGTCGTATATGATATTATATATTTATCGATTAGCAAATATTAATAAGTTTCAAAAATTAAAAATAGATTTAAAAAAACAAATATTCTATTTTATTATTGTGATTATAATGTTATTGGTGTGTACATTTAACAAATTTGAATTAAATATTGTTAATATGATTGGTTCACTAGTTTTTTCAATTATTATTAACTATAAATTTGTTAAAAAAATTTTAGTCACAGCAAGAAAGAAGGTCAAAAAATGAAAAAAATAAGAGTATGTTATTCAGATGTTAATAATATGGGTGACAGGTTAAACAAGGAGTTACTTGAGCATTTGTTTAATTGTACTGTTGTACAATCGTCTCATTATAATGCAGATTTAATTGCAATTGGAAGTGGACTAGGAACTTATCTTCTAGATCAATCTACGATTAAAAAGATAAAAAAAAAGCTGCTTGGAATTATTTATCCTAAGGTTTATGTTTGGGGAACAGGTTTTCTAGACTACAATAAAAATGAAGAAAAATTTTATAAGAAAAACATGGTTTTTTGTTCAGTAAGAGGTAACTTAACCAAAAATAGAGTTGAAAAGATTTTAGGCAAAAAGCTTAATATTCCAACAGGTGATGGCGGATTATTATCATCATACTTGTTAGACGCTATGCCAACAAAAAAATATGATTTAGGAATAATTCCGCATTTTAGAGAAAAAGATGATAAAATATTTGATGAATTGTTAAAAAAATATCCTAATTCCATAATTATAGATGTTCAAGATAGCCCAATTAATGTAACAAAAAAAATAGCTGAATGTAAAAACATAATATCTAGTAGTTTGCATGGATTAATAATTTCTGATAGCTTAAATATTCCAAACATTCATTTAGTAGTATCAGATAAATTGTTAGGCGACGGGTATAAATTTGATGATTACTATTCATCGTATAATATTAAACATTTATTTATTACCAAAAATGATATTAATAACTTTCATATAAATGATATAAGGAAAAATTATATGATTAAGAAAGAGGATGTTGAAGAAAAGAAAAAACAATTACTTGAATGTTTTCCGTTTAATAAATAATTTTTTGAGATATTCGTTTTTAAAAAATAATAGAATTAGGAATTATATGAAAATTGCAGTAGGGATGCTTTTTGGTAACAAGTCGCTATGTTTGTAATGACAAATACTGATATTATTATATTAACAACTTTCTCAAGCATGGCAAATCTTTCAGTTTATAGCGTGTATGCACTTATTATTAATGGTATTAGAAAAGGTATAAAGGCTTTTACAAATGCTCTTGAAGCACCTTTTGGTAATATGATTGCAAAAAACGAGAAAAAAGCTTTATATGAAAATTTGTCAATAATTGAGTTGATTATGTATTCAATGTCTACTATAATATATACTGTCGCAATAATTATTATTCTTCAATTTGTTTCGGTTTATACTAAAGGCATTTCTGATGCAAACTATTTAGTTCCATTATTTGCTTATATTCTTTTAGTTGCACAATTTTTTGATTCAATTAGGAATCCATATCAATTAGTAGTACAAGCTGCGGGGCATTATAAACAAACTAAAGTTGGTTCTATAATTGAGCCTATAATTAACATAACACTTTCGACAGTTTTTGTTTTAAAATATGGGTTAGTAGGTGTTGCAATTGGTACTTTAGTTGCTACTGTGTTTAGGACGATACAATATTCATTTTATATGTGCAAAAATATAGTTAAAAGAAATCAATTAATTACCATATTTAAGATTTTTGTTTCTATTGTTGAATCTTTGACTATTATTTTAGTTATTAATATTTTGAAATTGGATTTTACTTCTAACTTTATGCAATTGATTATAAATTTTATAATTGTATTAATTATTTCATGTTTTGTTGTATTATTATCCAATTATTTCATATTTAGAAAAGATTATAAAAATACTATAAAAAAATGAAAAATATTTTTAAAAGAAAAAAGAAAAGTGTAGAAGGGATTAAAATATGAAGCAAAAAGTTAAATATATTTTCAGACAAGTAGTTAATTTGTTTAAGTTTATGAAATATTTTAAAGTTAATAGAAATAGCCTTAATGCAATTGCAGCAGAATTGATGAGGAATACTCATTCCATTGAAAAAGGTTTATCTATTGATAATGTCAGATTAGGTTTTGGTCATGCTAAGCAAAAAATAATGATGGATTATGTTGACATTCTTTCTAAACATGATTCTATCTATTATGATGAAGTCATTAAAATGGCAGTTTCTTCTTTAGAGGCATATGTTAATTATCATGTAAAAAGAAATTATAATGATGATTTTATACCAATAATAAAAGATTTTCTTTTAAAGTATAATTTTTATATAAAAGATTCTTATGGTGGGACGGTTAAAATTAATTATAAAAAATTAAAATTTGATATTAAACTTATAGAAAACTTTATAAATAGTAGACATAGTATTCGTAATTTTTCTAATAAACCTGTTGATGAAAAAAAATAAAAAAAGCTATTATTTTAGCTCAGAGATGTCCTTCTGCTTGTAATAGGCAAGGAGTTAGGGTCTATATTGTTGATAAATCTAAGGCTAAAACTATAAAGAGAGATTTACAAGGTATTGGAGTTTTTTTAGAATCTATAGATAAAATCGTCATTATTACTGGTAAGTTAAGTTCTTATAGATTTAATGAGTATAATCAGTATATTGTTTCTGCTAGTATGTACGCAGCTTATCTTTCTTTAACTTTACACTTATATGGCTTAGGTGCATGTGTTATTCAAAGATCTGTTATTTGGAATAAAAAATTAGAAAAAATAAAAAAATTCTATGATATAGATGATGATGAACAAATAATTTGTATGATTGGTGTTGGTAATGTTGATGGAGAAATTGATGTACCAATATCTCATAGAATTGATATTGATGAATTTTATAAGTATATAAAATAAAAATTGTACTGGTAATATAGGAATAATATTTAGGCGCTTTCTATATTATTGTGATTATCAATATATTATTTGTTACAAAAAATAAAAATGGAGGTAGAAAAATGAAGATTTCTGTTGCCGGTACAGGCTACGTTGGATTATCACTTGCTACATTGCTTGCTCAAGATAATGAAGTAGTAGCACTTGATGTAATACCTGAAAAGGTAGATATGATAAATAATAGGATTAGTCCTATTAAGGATGAATATATTGAAAAATATTTTAAGGAAAAAAAGTTAAATTTAAAAGCTACTTTAGATTATAGAGAAGCTTTTGATGGAGCTGAATTTGTAATTATTAGTACACCTACTAATTACGATGAAGAACACGGGTTTTTCGATACCAGTAGTGTTGAGGATATTATTGAGAAAGTTATTAGTATGGGGAATAATACAACAATGGTTGTAAAATCTACTATACCTGTAGGTTTTATAGAGAGCATTAAAGATAAATATAATATTGATAATATTATGTTTTCACCAGAGTTTTTAAGAGAGGGTAGAGCTTTATATGATAATTTATATCCTTCTAGAATAATAGTTGGAGATAAAGGAGAAAAAGCTCATCAGTTTGCTGAGTTATTATTAGATGGTTCTTTAAAGAAGGATGTTCCTGTTAAATTTATGGGGGCTACAGAAGCAGAGGCTGTTAAGTTATTTGCTAACACTTACTTAGCTTTAAGGGTTGCATATTTTAATGAGCTTGATACTTATGCTGAAATAAAAGAACTAAATACTAATGATATAATTGATGGTGTGTGTTTGGATCCAAGAATTGGAAATCATTATAACAATCCATCTTTTGGTTATGGTGGGTATTGTTTACCAAAGGATACCAAACAGTTACTTGCAAATTATAAAGATGTTCCTCAAAATTTGATAGAGGCTATTGTTAAATCAAATGATACTAGAAAAGATCATATTGCTGACATGATAATTAAAAGGAATCCTGAGTGTGTAGGAGTATATAGATTAACTATGAAAAGTGGTTCTGATAATTTTAGAGCTAGTGCTATTCAGGGAGTTATTGATAGAATAAAATCTAATGGTATAAAGGTAGTAATATATGAGCCTACATTAAAAGAAAATATTTTTAATGACTGTGAAGTAATTAAAAGTTTTGCTGAATTCGAAGATATGACAGATGTTGTGCTTGTTAATAGGATGGATGAAAATGTTGAATTAATAAAGGAAAGGGTTTATACAAGAGATTTATTCTGCAGAGATTAAGTCTTTTACATCTTGTTATGGAAAATGTATTTTTAGGCGAAAATTATCGGATTTTTGTGGATATTACATATTTGAAACTGTCATAATTTTATGATAGGATTATTTATGATAACTGCACAATCATATTTACTATTATTATTTAGTAATTAAATAATAAAGGAAAGGGGAATAGACTATATGAAAAATAAATTTTTATTAATTATGACTATTTTGTTCACTTTTATTTGGATGGGTGTAATATTCTCTTTTTCTAATGCATCTTCTGATGTTTCTAATAACGGAAGCAAAACTATTATTAGATATATTGTAAAAAAGATTTATAAAGAAAAATCTGATTCTGATATAGAGAAAATTGTTGTTAAAATAAATAAGCCTTTTAGGAAATTCGCTCATGCTTCTGTATATTTAGTACTTGCAAATTTCGTTAATAGTGTATTGTGTGTATTTATAAAAAATAAATTAAAATTATGTAATATGATATGTTTGATTGTTTGTTTTCTATATGCTTGTACTGATGAATGGCATCAGACATTTATTAGCCATAGGACAGGCCAAATTAGTGATGTTTTTATAGATACTTTTGGAGCTTTAATAGGCTGTGTTATATTTGATTTTATATATAAGAAAGTTAAATCTAAAGATATACCAAAAAATAATATCTGAATGCTGATTTTATTGTTTGAGTGTATAGTCTTTTTTGCCTGAACGCAGATATACAATAACTTTAAGCGAAATTATAAATATTTAGTGCAAATAATGATAACATTGGAACGTAGTTTCTGATGTTTTTTAATATTTGAATATAATAAATTACCAATAACTGTTAAAAGTGGGGTTAATGATATAAAAGAATAATTATTTTGAGAATGATTTAGTTTAAGCTTAATCAAAGTTATAAATTATTTAGTTAGAGGTGATTATTATATTGTTCTCATACTAGGGGTAGCTACATAGGGAGTATATAAAATGCATGAGGACAATATATCAATTCTTTTATACTTTGTTTTATTGATTGATTATTTCGACATATATATATGTCAAATGGATTCTTGTACTCTTTTAAGCACCTATTATAAAGATCATTATGTGATTTTTATAATAGGTGTTTTTTATTTGCCTTTAAATAGAGGTCCTCCTCGTTCGATTTGTAAAAAAACAAATTGAATGGAGGATAGAAATGAATAGACCTAAAAGAAGAAAGAGTAAGGATAATCCTTATACGTTAAAAATTATTAATAATACATATATTGTTACATTTATCGATAGTAATAATGTAAAAAGAGAAGTATCTTTATCTGAGGATGTTTTTAATGCAATGGATAAGTTTGAACTTGAGGATATTTCTCAGATGCATAAAGCTGACAGACATATTGAAAGAAAGGAATTTTCTGAAATTAATATAAATAAAAAAGCTTTTGTTAAGCCTTTATTATTAGAAGATGATTTTATTAACAATGCTAGTTTTAAAGAATTAAAAAATGCGATTGATAAGCTTCCGAGTATTCAAAAAAGAAGAATAAAAAAATATTATTTTGATGAGAAAAATGAATATGAAATAGCTGATGAAGAGAATACATCACAACAAGCAATTAATAAGTCTTTAAACCTTGCTATTAAAAATTTGAAAAAATTTTTAAAGAAATTTTAAAAAATGGGTTGTTATTTTGGCTCTGAGTGGAGAAATAAGTGAAGGGGTATTTTGCTCTTTCACTTATTTCATATTTTTATGAGACAGTTCTTTGAAAATTTAATAATGTATTTATCAGATACGTTCCTACTTTTTTAAGCACGTTAGTAAACTCGCTTGACGAATAAAGTTTGACTATAAAATTAACTGGCAATTAATATGCGATGATGATTAGTAGGGTTAAAGATACTCCTGCCTAGCTACAGACTCAATCAATAGGGGCAGTTTTGAGAGAACCTCAAAAGGGTGAAATTCCCGTGATGTTGGTTAGCCACCATACAGTTTGATAAATAAAAATACATAATACAAAGGAGAGGTATATGAAAGTTTATAAAGGTGATATTTATTATGCTGATTTGGATCCTGTTAAGGGTTCTGAGCAAGGGGGAATAAGACCTATTATTGTTCTTCAAAATGATGTCGGAAATATTATGAGTTCTACTATTTTAGTCGCACCTCTTACTAAAAAATTTCATAATAAACCTAATCTACCAACACATATAACGATAAATAATAAAAAATTAAAATACGAATCTATTGTCTTGCTTGAACAAGTAAAGGTTATTGATAAAGAAAGATTAAAACATGATTTTGTATGCAGAGTTTCTAAAAAGGTTATTAAGAAGATTGATAAGGCTTTATTAAAGTCTTTTGGAATAGGAGTGAAAAGATGAAGGAATATGAAGTAAAGTTTACGATTAAACAGAAAATGTATTTAAAAGCTAAGAGTAAGAAAAAAGCTGAGGAAATGGTTAAGGATTTACTTTTGAATTTAAAATATTTTGAGTTAAGAGAAAAAGAAGTAAAAGTTCACGGTAAAAGGATTGATTGGAGGAAGAAGGTATAATGGACATGCAGTTACTTAAAGATAAGATTAATAGAGCAAGTAGTATTGATATAAGAAAAGTAAATATTGATGATTTAAATGATTTTGATGATATTAAAATTGATGATAGTAAGACAAGTAGGGAGAGGATTATTGATTTCTTAATGGAAGTAAATAATCCTTATTTTTTTAAATGTAATGGTTATATTGTTAAGACTTCATTTAGTGATTATGGGATACTTGCTGAAGATTGTGTTTTAGATGCTTTTAAAAGTATTTATAAATAGTCAAATGTGTGTGCTTAAATTTTGCATGTTAGATTTTTTTATGTATTTTGAGTAGAATTTGTGCTGGGAGGAGGGTAAAAATGTTTAGATGTGATAATTGGAACTTAGGTGTTTATATAAGACTTAGTCAAGAGGATGGTGATGATAAGGATGAGAGTAATAGTATTACTAATCAGAGAAATTTGATTAATCAATTTATCGAAAATGAAGAGAAGGTGCTTGTTATTGATTATTATATTGATGATGGTTATTCTGGTACGACTTTTGATAGGCCTGGTTTTAAAAGAATGATGGAGGATATAAAGAGCAAAAAAATAAACTGTGTTATTGTTAAAGATTTATCTAGATTTGGTAGAAATTATATTGAAGTAGGAAATTATCTAGAACAAATATTTCCTTTATATGACTTAAGATTTATTTCTATTAATGATGAAGTTGATAATTATAAAAATCCTGAGTCAATTAGTAACATAATAGTGCCTTTTAAAAATTTGATGAATGATGAGTATGCGAGGGATATTTCCAATAAGGTAAAGGCATCCTTTTATGCTTTAAAAAAGAAAGGACTATTTATAGGCTCTATTGCTCCTTATGGGTATGTTCGTGATCCAAATGATAAGCATAAGCTTATTGTTGATGAAAATGTAAGAGATGTAATTGAAACTATTTTTAAGCTATCGCTTGAAGGTAAAGGTGTAGGATATATTTCTGATTATTTAAATAAGAAGAATGTTTTAAGTCCTTTTATGTATAAAAAGAAAGTTTTAAAATCAATAAAAAAATATTGTAATTATGATGAAGACCATGTTTTTTACTGGAATAGTAGTGGTGTAAAGTCAATACTTAAGAATAGAGCTTATTGTGGTGATATGGTTCAAAATAAAAGAAGAGTGATTAGTTATAAAATTCATAAGTCTGTTAAGATTGATAAAGAAGATTATATTATAGTAGAAGATACGCATGAGGCTATTATTAGTAAGAATATTTTTGAAAAAGTACAAGAAGGATTATTTAGTAGGGCTAGTAGAGCATCGAAGACTGGCGAAAAACATATTTTAGCAGGTTATATTAAATGTGGTGATTGTGATAGATGTCTAACTAAGTATAAACAAGGAAAATGGATAACTGAGCCTGATAGAATAAATTATATGTTCCGGTGTTCGACTTATGCTAGAAGAGGCAAAACGTTATGTACTCCACATAGAATTGATGAAGAAACTATGTATATAGCTGTTTTAAATGCTGTGAAGATGCAGATTGATCTGATTATAAACATGGAAAAAGCAATCGATAAAATGAAAAATAGTTGTGATAATGAGATTTTAAAAAGCAGTTTAGAGCAAAAGATGTCATCTCTAAAAAATGAATATGATGAGAAGATGAAGGCAAAGAGGCAAATATATAAAGATTGGAAAGATGAGATTATTTCAGAGGATGATTATTATCAATTTTCTAATATCTATGATAAGGAAATAAATCAAATTGTTTCTAATATAAATGATGTAAAAAAACAACAATGTGATATTTCTTTTAAGAATAATAACGATTGGATTTTAGAATTTAAAAAATATAAGAATATTAATACTTTAACAAGAGAAATGGTTATTGATTTAATCGATAATGTATATCTTTACGAAGGCAAAAGAATTGAAGTTAAGTTTAAATATGATGATGAGTATAAAAAGATTATAGAACTTTTGGAGAGTACAACAAATGGGAAAAAATAGATATGGTTTGTCAAAAAATAATGCATGCAAGAAATATAAGGCTGGAATATATTTAAGAATTTCTATTGATGATAATAATAATTCTGAAAGTAATAGTATTACTAATCAGAGAAGTTTTATTAATGATTGGATTAATAGGAGTGATGATGTTCAGTTTGTTTCAGAGTATGTAGACGATGGTTATACTGGTACAAATTTCAACAGGCCAGCATTTATGAAGATGATGAAAGATATAGCAGGCAATAAAATTGATTCTGTCATAGTAAAAGATGTTTCTAGAATTGGTAGAAATTATATTGAGGTTTCTAATTATATTGAAAATATTTTTCCTATGTATAACATTAGATTTATTTCTATCATGGATAAAATTGATTCTTTATCTAAGCCAAAGTCTATATCAAACATTTATTTTTCATTAAAAAACATTATGAATGAGCAGTATTCTAGAGATATATCAAAGAAAGCTTATTCATCTAAAATTGCTAGAAGAAAAATGGGATTATATGCTGGAAGTATTATTCCCTATGGTTATAAAGCTAGCGAGGAAGGTATTAAAAAATGGATTATAGATGAAAATTCATCTAAAGTTGTGAAATATATTTTTAATGAATATAAAAATGGCTTAGGTTATACGAAAATTGCGTACAATTTAAATGAACGTGGAATTTTATGTCCTTCTAGATACTTGGTTGAGGTATTAGGCTGTAAATATGGTAATTCATCTTGTGACAGTAATTCTGTTTCAAATAATTATTGGGGTATTAAAAATGTTAAAGAAATATTAAGTAATGAGGCTTATTGTGGTGATATGATACAAGGAAAATTTAGGAAGGCTAGTTATAAACAAAAAGAACTTATCAAACTTCCAAAAGATGAATGGATTGTTGTTAAGAATACTCATGAGCCTATCATTTCTCGTGAATTATTTGATGAGGTGCAAAGGATTATTAGTTCTAAAAGAGTTGAAACAAAGAGATATAATCCAAATATTTTCAAAGGATTATTAAGATGTGGTGATTGCCATAGAAGTATGATTAGAAAATATACAGGACAGAGAAAAAGCAATCCTGAGATAGCTAATTATACATATTACTGTATGACATATTCTAGAATTAGTAGAAAACTTTGTACTTTGCACAGAACTAAGGGAGAAGATTTAGAAAAAATTGTATTATCAGCTATTAATAATCAAATTAAACTTTACATAAATTTAAGAAATATCATTACAGATATTAAAAATAGTAATAATGATGTATTTAAAATAAATGAAATAGAGAGAGAGATTAATTCTTATAAAATAAAACTTGAAAAATGTATGAAGAGAAAACTTAATCTTTATGAACAATATAAAACAGGTAGTCTTTCTTTGACTTATTACAATTATTTATATAATAAAAATATTGAAAATGTAAAAAATGTCAAGGATAAGTTAGATGATTTCTCTATAAAATACGAGAAAATAAAAAATAATATTAATGATTTGTCCTGGATAGAGGAATTAACAGCAAATCCAATTATTACTAATTTGGATAACGATATTATGAAGAAGTTTATTAATTATATTTATGTGTATGAAGATTATAGGGTGGAGATTTGTTTTAAATATGATGATAAATATAAGAAGATACTTGAGTATTTGAAAGGATGATAAATGATGGAAAATAAACTTTGGAAAGTCGGTGGATATGTAAGATTATCTAGAAAAGAAGACGCTGTAAGTTTAAGTATTATTAATCAAAAAGAAATAATAAGACAGTATATATCTAAACATAATGATATGGTTTTATTTGATTATTATGTTGATGATGGTTATACTGGTACAAATTTTGATAGACCTGGATTTAAAAGAATGATGGAAGATATTAGAAAGAAAAATATAGATGTGATAGTTGTAAAGGATTTATCTAGATTTGGTAGAAATTATATTGAAGTAGGAAATTATTTGGAATATGATTTTAAGATTAACAAAATTAGATTTATTTCTATTAATGATAGAATGGATAATTTATACAGCGATGCAACATCTACTGAGTTATTTTTTTCATTTAAAAATTTATTAAATGATGAGTACTGTAAAGATATATCAAAAAAGGTAAAGTCTATTTTCCATAGTCAAATGAAAGAAGGAAAATATCTCGGTGGAAATCCACCATTTGGATATCTAAGAGATGAAAATGATAAGCATAAATTAGTTATTGATAATAATGTTTCGTGGATTATAAAGAAAATTTTTAATATGGCTTTAACTGGTAAGACAAATAGAGAAATAGCATTAGAATTAAATAAAGATGAAATAATAACTCCATTAAAATATCGTAATCCTAATACTAAATATGGTTTATATTGGACTAACAAATGTGTTGGTTCTATACTTAGGAATCAAGTTTACTGTGGTGATATGGTTCAAGGAAAAGTTAAAAATGCTAGTTATAAGCTAAAAAAAAGAATTCCAATTCCGAAAGAAGAATGGGTTATTGTTGAAAATACTCATGAGGCTATTATTAGTAAAGATATTTATGAAAAAATCAGAAAACAAAGAATGCCTTATGTTAAAACTGGTGGGTATGAGTCTAAGAAAGAAGTTAATTTGTTAAATAAGTATTTAAGATGTCATGACTGTAATCGAAAGATGCATATTTACACAAAGAGAAAGACTGATGATTCAATTGGGAGTTATTGTAAATTAGTGTGTAAAACGTACTTTACAATATCTAAAGATAGATGTTTGCCTCATTATATAGATACTGATGAAATTTACGATTTACTTATTAGTGATTTTAAGAAGCAGAAAACTATTTTGGATATTTTAAAAAATGTTAAGTTTAGTGAAAGTTATAAAAATTTGTATCTAAAATTAAATAAAAGTATTAATAAGGTTCAAAGTAATGTAGATGAAATATATATCGAGAACAATAGTCTTTATGATGACTTTATTAATGAAATGATTACTGCTGATGATTATAATCATTTTCATTCTTATTATGTAGATAATATAAAAGTGCAAAATGCTCATTTAAATAATCTTAAAAACAAATATGATTCAGTTAAAAGAATAATTGACGATACTAATTTTTGGTATGACAAAATTAGTAAATTAATTGAAATCGATTATTTGAATGATGAGATACTTAAGACTTATATAGATATAATATATGTAAATGATGATGGTAGTATCAATGTAAAGTATTTGTTTGACTATTTAATTGACGAAATATCTTTATGTAGTATGGATGGTGAAACTGTTGGGAAAAGTTAGATATAGTGAGGCTAAAAGTAGTAATGACATTACTTATAAGGCTGGAATATATTTAAGATTATCAAAAATGATTAATGATGAAATGTATGAAGAGAGTTTAAGTATATATTCTCAAAGATTGATATTAATGGATTGGATTAATAAACATGATGATGTTCAGTTTGTTTCAGAGTATGTAGATGATGGTTATTCTGGTACTACTTTTGATAGACCTGGTTTTAAAAGAATGGTGGAGGATATTAAAAACAATAAAATAAATTGTGTTATTGTTAAAGATTTATCTAGATTTGGTAGAAATTATATTCGTGTAAATGATTACATTTTGAACGTTTTTCCTTTATATAATGTTAGATTTGTTTCTATTATCGATAATGTAGATTCTATTTGTAATCCAAATTCAATTAATAATCCACTTTTTTCTCTTATAAATTTAATTAATGATGAGTATTCTAGAGATATTTCAGATAAACTTAAAAAAATTTGTAAACATAAAATGGAAAAAGGGTATGCAATATCTTCTGGTGGAGTTTATGGATATATAAGAAAACATAATAAATATTTTGTCGATATAGAGGCTTCCCTGATTGTGAAATATATTTTTAGTGAATATGAAAAAGGAAAAACTTTTTCGGAAATTGCTTCATTACTTAATAAGAAAAAAATATATTCACCACTTAAGTATAAAATTTTCAAATTATATCCAGGTAAGTATGATTTTAATTCTTATAAATATGATGTAAGAAAAGCAGTTTGGACTGACGATGTAATATCTAATATTTTAAAGGCAAGAGTTTATTGTGGAGATTTAGTTCAAGGAAAAAGAAGATATCAAAGTCATAAAATTCATAAAGTAATTAACAACCCAGAATCTGAATGGGTTATTGTTGAAAATACTCATGAGCCCATTATAGATAGAGAACAGTTTTTTAGAGTTCAGGAGTTAATAGAAAAAAGAAGATTAGATGAATTTGATAGTGGTAAGTATAATTTGTTTTACCGTATGATCAAATGTGGTAGATGTGGTAAATATCTTATAAAAAAGGTAAGACGTACTAAGGAATGCTCTAAAATTTTTTACTGTTGCCAAACATATAATAGATATGGTATTTCTTATTGTTCTTCACATTTAATGGATGGAAATATATTATATGATTTTGTTTTAAAATCGATTAATAATAGAATCAGTCAGATTAAAAAGTTAAAAAAGAGTATTGCTTCTATAAAAGGTAAGTTTTCTTTTATAGATGTTAATAGACTAAGAGAAAAAATAGAATTGATAAATAAAGAGATTTTGAATTTTAGAAATCAGAAACTTAAAATTTATCGTAAATATAAAAATGGTTCAATATCTAAAGATGAATATATTAATCAAGAAAGAAATATAGAAGATAGAATCAAAGAAATTAGTAAAGTTTCAAGCAAAATTATTTTTATTATTGATTTTATGGAAACTATAAAAAATAATTCTGGTTGGTTAGATTACTTTTCAAAATTTAGAATAAACAGGAAACTTAAGCGAAAAATTTTAGAGGATATTATAGGAAACATTGTACTAACTACTGATTCTAAATTAATTATTTATTTTAAGTATGAAAATGAATTTAATGAATTAAATAGTCTAATAAATAAAATAGATTCAAACAATATTATGGAGGTAATAAATGAAGTATGATTTTCAAATATCTAAACATAGTTATGTTAAGAAATATAAGGCTGCTTTATATATAAGATTATCTGCCGAAGATATGAAAAGAGGTGAGAGTAATAGTGTTACTAATCAAAGGACAATACTAAATGATTATATTGCTAAGCATGATGATTTAGTTATATATTCTGAATATGTAGATGATGGTTATTCTGGTACGACTTTTGATAGGCCTGGTTTTAAAAGAATGATGGAGGATATTGAAAATAAAAAAGTTGATACTATTATAGTTAAGGATTTATCTAGATTTGGTAGAAACTATATTGAGGTTGGCAGTTATTTAGAATATAAATTTCCTGAGTTAGACATAAGATTTATTTCTATATTAGATGATATTGATAGTGTTGAAAAACCTGATTCAATTAATAGTATGATTGTACCTTTTAAAAATTTGATGAATGAAGAATATGCAAGAGATATTTCAAATAAGATTAAATCAGCAATATATGCAAGAAGAAATAAAGGAGATTATATTTGTTCATCTGTTCCTTATGGGTATATTAGAGATAGTGAAAATAAGTATAAGCTTGTAATAGATAGTGATGCTGCTAAAGTGGTGAAATATATTTTTGATTTAGCTTTAAATCATACCACATCGACCTTTATTGCAAAAAAATTAAATGATTTAGGTATTTATACTCCTTCTCAATATAAAGTAAAAGTACTTGGGAAAAAATATAGGAATTTATTTGTAAATGAATTAAACATTGATGAGAAAAAATGGACTAGTGGAACTATTGCAGGTATACTTCAGAATAGAGTTTACTGTGGGGATGTTATACAGGGAAAATTTGCCACAATGAGTTTTAAGAATCATCATATAAAAAGAATTAATGAAGATAAATGGATTATTCATGAGAATGTTCATGAATCTATTATTAGTAGAGATGTGTTTGATAGAGTTAACTTATTATATTTTTCGAAGATTGTAAAAGCTAATTCAAAAGGCTCTTTTGCTTTATTTGCAGGATTTGTTAGATGTTCAGATTGTTATAGAGGATTAAATAGAGTAGGCTATAGATATAGTGGTAAAAAGAAAGCCACATCTCATTATAGTTATGTTTGTGGAACATACTTACAAATATCTAAAACTAAATGCACACCACACAAAATAAGAGAAAATGAACTTAAAGAAATAGTTTTAAAGGCTATTAGAAATCACGTAAGACTTGTTATTAAGTTAGATACAATAGTTAAAAATAAAACTATAGAAAAAAAACAACATTATGATAAGGATATTATCGAAAATAATATATCAATTTTAACTGATGAACTAAATCAAAATCTAATATTTAAAAGGAATTTATATATGGATTGGAAAAATAAAATTATTTCAGAAGATGATTACAAAGAATTTAGTAGTAATTATGAAAGAAAAATAAAAGAAATTAATGAGAAAATAGATAACTGTAAAAGTGAATTATCTAATATTAATAACACTTATAAGTTTGATTGGATTAGTACTGTAAAAAAATATAAAAATATAAAAGATATAAATCGTGATGTTTTATTTGATTTAATTAATGAGATAATTATATATGAGGATAAAAGAGTAGATATTAAATTTTTATATGATGATATATATAATGAAACATTATCTTATTTTAGTAATAAAGGGTGAATATAAATTTCATCTTTTTATTTTGTAGCAAATATATGATTATGTTAAAAAGCAGGTATTCACTTAGTATGATGGTATTTTTTTGACTTTTTTTAAAAATAGTTAAAAAGTATTATATCTCATATTATATAAGGCCTTTTTGAAGGTTTGAGATGAGAAAAGTGTTGAAGAGGAAAGTGTGCATTGGAAGAAGTGGGCAATTTATAGATGTTTTGATCGATACATTTGGGGCTATTATTGGATGTGTTATATTTAATATAATATATAAAAGAATTAAATATAAAAAAAACGTAAATAGTTAACTCAGGGATTAAACTATTTACGTTTTTTATTTTAAATTTTCAATTTCTTTTAGTGAAAGACCTGTTACTTTTGAAATTATATTAATATCAATATTTTCTTTAAGTAAATTTTTAACAGTTTCAATTTTTTGTTCAAGTTTACCTTCTTTAATACCTTCTTTAATGCCTTGCTCTCTACCTTCTTTTATGGCATTTTCTTTTTCGGTGTAATTAGCTAGATCTTCGAGCATCTGTGCTTCCCAATTAGTGAGTATTTTTTTATTTCTATTCAATTTAATCACCTCTTCCATAATTTGGTTTATATGGTTTTCATCATCATACATTTGACATAATACTTCATAGGCTTCAGAATAAGTTTTTGATGATAGAAAGACTAACCATAAATCAGCTTTGTTTAATTTAGCTTTATTATAATATAACTTTCTGTAATATGCAACGTTTTTTATCATAACTTGAAAGTTTTTAGCTTTTATATGTTTTCCTTCTAGTTTTAAAATGTCTTCGCCAAATTTATTATCTTTTTCATTAGTGTTTATGTTTAATTGAAGTAGTTTCATTTTTTTAAGATTGTCTGTTTTTTCACCTTTTTTGAGTAAAGAGTTTCCTGTTAATTTTGCCATATATATAAGATTTCTATACATTATATCATCATATTTTTTACCATTAGCTTCTACGTTGGCGATAATATTATCATTTAAATACACTAATATATCGACTCTATATCCTCTACCTGTTTTGTTTTCTATTGGAAACTCTTCACTGTCAAATGTAATAGATACTTCGTTTGGATTGAGGTTTAAATTGGTTTCTAGTATTAAAAATTCTTTTAAATAATCGGGATTTCTACCGAAGAAGGCTTTGAATGGTCCGTCATGTGTTAGTGTGACTATTGTCCTTCCAGTTTTTTTAAATATGTTCTGATTTTTAATTTCGGTATCTAGATTTTTGTAATACTTAGTTTTTTCTTCTAACATTATTTCACCTTTCTTTATTGCCCCTTTATGATAAATATACTGGATAAAATATCGATTTCCTTTTTTTGTAAAAATTTATCTCAAAAAAGGATATCTTTAAAAATTTTAGAATATTAAATATAGAAGGGGAAAAAATAATAATAATCTAGGAGGCGCATTATGATATTATTAATGTTTTTATTGCTGTTTTTTATATTATTTTTATATTGCTGTTTAAGAATTTCTAGTAGGTGCTCTAGAATAGAAGAAAATGGTTATAAAAATGATAGTGAAAAGAATATTACAGACATATAGAAAAATGAGATAATTTTCAATTATTTTTGTTTTTAAGTAGTTATTTAAAAATAATCTTATTTTGATTTTTAAATAGCAAACTAACATCTAAATAAAAAATACCGAATTATATTAAAAATATTGTGTTTATTTTAAAAATGAGGTATAATTGTTCCTAGGAGGGATTTGTAATGAAAAAGTTTTTTGTAACATTTTTAGTTGTGAATGTATTACTAGGTGTACTAGGTGTTAGTGCAATGAGTGAAAGTAAATTACTTGAGAAGTTAAGTGCTAAATACAATATCAATGGAACTACTTATCAATTAAGAGCTGACGATAAAGTTTTAGCTGAAAGATATCTAAACACTAACGAAGTATCTTCTAAGGATGCAGATTACATTGCTTCAAAGATTGATGAAGCTATTGAGATTATGAAAAAATCAGGTGAAAAAGATTTTACTAATTTTTCAAAATTACCTGCTTCTTTAAAGAAAGATTTAAAAAAATTAGTTCAAGACGTTGCTAGTAATACTTCAGTTAAAGCTACAACAGCTAAAGGTGTTGTTATTATCTACAACCAAGATGGTACAGTTTTTGCTGAAATCACTGGTTTAGTTAAGAATACTGGTTCTAATTTAAATATTATTGTTCCAGCAGCAATTTTAGTTGTAGCATTAGGCGCAGTAGTACTAGTTAAAAATGTAAAAGCTAATGCATAAAAAATTAAAATTCAATGGAAAGGCATTTGTCACATATGTGGCAATTTCCTTTTTATTTGTCTCTATTTTCATTTTAATAGTATTTTTTGGCCTTAATAATAAGATAGTTAGATATGTGGGTTTAATAAATACTATTGCAATTGAAAAAAAAGATAACGAAAAAGTTTTAAAATTTGATAGTGTAAAGAAAAGGTTAACTAGTTATCCAGCGTATGGATCAAAATATGCAAATATTAAAATAGAGGCCATAGATTTAACTTTACCAGTTTATTATGGCGATAATTTAGAAATATTAAGTCATGGTATAGGACATTATGCAGGATCTTATTTTCCTGGTGAAGGGGGAACTGTAATACTTGCAGGTCATAACAATTCTGGCTATTTTGATAAAATATTAGAGTTAAAAAAAGATGATACAGTCATTATAGATGCGGATTATGGAACTTTTAAATATAAAGTTGATAGAACAGACATAGTAAATGAAAATAATTTGGAAGCTTTTCCTATTCAAAATGATAGGGAAATGCTTATACTTTACACATGCTATCCTTTGGGAATTGGACATAAAACAGAAAGATTTCTCGTATATGCTTATAGAGCAGGTGATATGAATGAATAGAGTTAAAATAATCTTACGTGGTATTCTTGGATTTGTTTGTTCTATACTATTGTTTGGGCTTGTTATTCTTACAATTTTTAAACTTACGATATATAATAAAAATTATGTGTTAAATAAAATGGAAAGTGAAAACTATTATACAAAAGTTTATGAAGAAATAAATAATGATATGAAAAACAGTTTACTTTCTTCAGGTTTAGATGAAACTGTTCTAGAAGGTTTAGTTACTAAAAATGTTGTAAAAAAAGAAACTAAAAATTTAGTAGGATCTATATATACTGGTTCTAAATTTAAGGCAGATACAGATTCTTTTAAAGAAAAGTTAAATGCAAATATTGATAATTATTTAAATGAAAAAAATATTCAGGTAACCGATAAAAAATCTTTAGAAACTTTTATTTCAAATGTTGTAGATGTCTATAAAAAAGAAATTAGTTTATATGGATATTTGGAAGATTATGTTAGTAAGTTTGTAAAGATAGGAAATTATTTAGATATGGCAATAGTGATTATGACTTTATTATTGCTTATCTTTATACTTATATTGCGTTACGGGCTTCATAGAAGATACTCTGGTGTTATATTTATGTCTGCTGGTTTGATGCTTTTGTATTTCAAATCATATATATATGAGCAGATAGATATCAAAAATATTTTAATTATATCTGACAGTTTTTCTAGTTTACTTAGAAGAATATTATTAGACATAAACGATAAATTTTTATTTGTATTATTTATTTTCATTCTTGTAGGTATATTACTTAATTTAAAAAATGCTTTTGCAAAAAAAAGAAAAAAAGTGAAAAAAATATCTTAATTATAAGGAGTTGGGTATATGGAGGAAATTAATTTAAAAGAATTTTGGGATTATCTAAAAAAATATGCTGTTTTAATTATAGTTATTGCAGTATTGCTAATTAGTGTTGTTTTTGCATACGATAAAGTAATCAAAAAACCAATGTATACTACTTATACGACAATAGTTTTGGTTAAAGGAGATAATACAAGTGTAACTGGAAGTTCAGAAGCTATTAGTCAAAGCGATGTTCTTTTAAATAGAAATCTTGTTTCAACTTATAGTAAAATTATCAACAGTAAGTTGGTGTTAAAACAAGTTATTAAGAATTTGGATTTGGATTATTCAGTTTATACTTTATCTAAAAATATAAGAGTTGAAGCACTAGATGATACTGAGATACTCAAAATTTCGGTTAGTGATGCTACACCAGAAAAGGCAGCAGATATTGCTAATGATATAGCTGATGTATTTAGTGCTGAAATAAAAAAAATATATAAAATTAACAATGTTAGTGTGATTGATGAAGCGCAAACATCTTATGAAGTATCTAATAATACTTTAAAAAGAGATCTTGCTTTAGCGTTTTTAGTTTCTGTGTTTGGAACTGCTGCCATTATATTTGTCAAATTTTATTTTGATGATACTATAAAATATAATGAGAACTTAGAGCAGGAGATCGGCATGCCTATAATTGCTAGGGTTCTTAAAGATAATAGTAATATGGATTTACTTACATTACAAAAGCCAAATTCTTTAACTAGTGAGAGTATTAGGACGCTAAGAACTAATTTACAATTTTCATCTGTTGATGAAGAAGTGAAAACTATACTTATTACTAGTACTTTACCAGGTGAGGGAAAGAGCTTTATCAGTGCTAATTTAGCTATTTCATTTGCTCAAGCTGGTAAGAAGGTATTACTTGTTGACTGTGATCTTAGAAAAGGTCGCCAGCACAGAATATTTAAACTTTCTAATAAGACGGGACTTTCTAATTTGTTAATTGGTGATTTTGGAAAAGTTAAAGACTATATTCACAAAACTAATGTTAAAGGTTTATCAGTTATTACAAGAGGTGTTTGCCCACCTAATCCTAGTGAACTTTTAAATTCTAAAAAGAATGGCATTTTTGTTGAAAAAATAGGTGAATGGTATGACGTTGTAATATTTGATGGTGCGCCATGCACTGGTCTATCAGATTCATTAATACTTGCATCTTTAGTTGATAGAGTAGTTATTGTTGGTTCTGAAAATTATACTCCAAAAACAGAACTTATCAATACTAAAAAAGCTATTGAAAAAGTTGGTGGAAGTATCATAGGAGTTGTAGTAAACAATATAAATACTAAAGGAAGTTCGTATGGCAGATATTATTATTACTACGAGGACGAAGAATAATGATAGATATTCATTCACATTTGTTATATGGGATAGATGATGGTTCTAAATCGATCGAAGATAGTGTTGATATAATCAGAAATATGCATAATGTTGGTTTTACTGATATTATTCTTACACCTCACTATATTAAGGATAGTGACTATAGTAGTCCTAGGAGTAATAATTTGAAATTACTCAGAAACTTAAAACAAGCTTTAAAGGAAAATAATATCGATGTAAATTTATATTTAGGTAATGAAATTTATATTGATGAAGATATTTATGATTTGCTAGAAGAGGATGAAATCAGTTCTTTAAATGATAGTAGATTTTTACTTATTGAGCTTCCTATGAGTGGAGAATATGATAATTATATCGATATATTTGAATATCTGATAAGTCAAGGTTATAAAGTAATACTTGCTCATCCTGAAAGATATATTTCATTTCAAAATGATCTAAGTAAGGTTTTAGAACTTAAAAAAATTGGCGTTTATTTTCAAAGTAATTTGGAAAGTATATTGGGCAGCTATGGAAAAGGAGCAGTAAAAGCGATAAAAAAACTTTTAAAGATGAAAAAAATATCTTTCCTAGCAACAGATATCCATCATAAAAAACATGATTATAACAAATTTGAAAAGGCAAAGAAAAAAATAAGAAAATATTTAACGGAAGAAGAATTAAACATTTTATTAAACGAAAATCCTAGTAAAATAATTAGCTAGGGTTTTTAAATATTATGATATTTTTGTATACATTGACAAAATGTCTTTTTTCTGAGAAAATGGAATTGCTAGGAAAGAGGGTTAAGCTATGTTACAAGAAAGATTGCTGTTAACACCTAAAGATATACTAGAAAAAGAATTTAAAATTGATACGCGTGGTTATAGACCACAAGAGGTAGACAAGTTTTTAGATGCTGTAATTAGTGATTATGAGGAGATGATTGCAGTAGTTAGAGATCTTGAAAAAGAAAAAAAGAATTTGATTGATGAAAATATAAGATTAAAACAAGAAGTAAGAAATGCAAGAACTAAGCTTGATGTGCTTCGCGAATCTGGCAATAATGATGTATCTAATGCTGATTTACTTAGACGTCTTTCTAATCTTGAAAAGATTGTTTACGAAAATAGATAATATTTTGGCAAACGCTGCATTCATAGTAATGTAGAGGAAAGTCCATACTTGCATAGTCTGTGATGACTA